>JAAZIX010000076.1 GCA_012800655.1 Clostridiaceae bacterium
AACGCGGACTTAAAAAGTGAGCGCATTCTCGTGCTGTTAAAAATCTGTTGCGGCAGAGACAAACTCCCGTAATAGTTGGCAAGAAAGGCGGTTGCGCCCGAGATGACGCCGAGGATGATTTTAATGATGCCGCGCCAAATTACCATTTGGCCCTCATGCATGAGCAGAAACTTTCGTATCGTGTCACTAAATGGTACTGCTTTTTCTGCGCTTGCTTTGAAGAAAAGCTCCACAATAACTACTAAAATAAATAATAGTATGGATAGTATGAACATTAATTTAGCGGTAGACGTGTTACGGCGCTCCTGCTTCCCTTTCTTGAAGGCGGAAACGGAATGATAGTCGTATTGGCCGTTGATCCAGAGCTGGAATATACGATCAGGGCTTATTTTAACCTCGTTGTCATTGCGTTCATTTGCGCTAGGCCCTGCTTTCAATGAGCGTAGGACATAGCGAACAAAATCCAGCTCGGATTTTTGTGTGTATGTGTAGTGTTCATAGACGTCTTCGGAGAAATTACTCATTCCCCAATAAAGCTGGACCCGTAAAGCTTCGGCCAAGGCACGGTAAATTATGTATTTCTCATGGAAGGCACGTCTGATTGATATGAAGTAAATCACCGCGGCAGCGCAGATAACCGCCCCGTATACGACCAACATCAGGTCTGATTCCATTTCATCATAGAGTAGGAAGGATAGAACCAGCAAAAGGCCGAGCACCGAGAGCAGGCGCAATGTCAGTAGCTTCAGGTTACGGTACTTTACGGAGAGGGCATCGGCATATAAAAATGTATTCAATAGTTTTGTTGATCCGGGAGTTAAGAGCTTTTCTGTTTCCGCATCAACTACGTACGGCTTATTTATAGTAGCTGCTTCAGTGAGCTCTTCCCTTTCTTTTTTTAATGCTCGGTTATACTCTTCAATCGTTATCAGGCGTTTGTCTTTAGGGATATCGGGTACCATATCCGGCAGAGTCGTATTCGGACTGGACAGTCTGGGCGTGGGAATATGGCATATGATCCCCTTCTCCCCTCGCATGAAGCTTACGGTTTCAAACGTACCTCCTCCTTCGGGATACAGTCTTTCCGTCCCGTCCCAAAGCGCAATCAGGACGTGAGCGTGTTTGGCGATATACAGACCGATCTGCCGGTAAAAGTATCCGCGAGGAGGGCTGTCCGGCGGATCTTCTGATGCTGCGACGACAAAGACGGCATCCGAGCGGGAAAGCAACTCGCTAAACTCTTTACGGGAAATTTCGTCAAAGTCCTTCTCATATTCCTCTCGCTCCATAGGCAAAGGAACATGAAGAGAGCAGCCCGTATTCAACGCTGCGCGCGCTCCTATTCTGTCTGCGCCTTCCGCAAGCGGAGAAAATACAATAACCGGGCAGTGCGGATATTGCTTTTGCAGTCGCAGTAGCTGTGACGTAATCCGACCCTCTAACTCGGAGACGGCTTTGAGCGGAATATCTCTGTGCCCGGTGATACCGACAAAGATGGGGAGCGGACTAAAATCGAATGAGGTAGCGTTCATATCATCTGGCTATAAGAAGGATGGTCGGAAGATATCAGACCAATCTATACACACGAAGGCCGGCTTTTTTAAGCAGCGGTATAATATTTTCGGCGATATCTATGTCCTTCTGTCTCTCCTCTTCTGACAAATCATCCCAGTCGACGAGGCAGGGATGTATCTTCTTCGCATTGTCTCGCACAGGTCCGTAAACCCATCCGTCTCTGATCTTCCCTTCCATCCAGCGGATATGCTCGTCTTGCGCCAGAAGTAAAATCTCTTCCGGCGTAAACTTCTCCAGTGTTGGATAGGATGTATCTCCGGCGTCGAAGCCGCAACGTACCAGGAGCAGCTTTTTAGGAATACTTAGTGCCTGCTCTCTGTTGGAGTTTCTGATTTCTTCGGGAAGATCTTCCCAACTTACGCTGAAAGAGGAATTATTGGACTGACCTCTCCCTTCCTGACTTTCAAGATAGTTTTTGTGTATGTTGACGGCGAGAAAGTCCTCATGAATTGCCTTGGCCAATGTCTCAGTGTAGGCGTTCAGAATAACGTCCTTTAGCACGAGACGTATAAAGGCGTCCGCATCAACATGCAGTGACATTTGAGTGTAAAAAGGCAGAGAAGCGGGTTCCCAGGAGATGCCCTCGATATGGCTCATATCGAGGATCGCTTCCATGGAACGCGCGCCGTGTTTGTAATAGGGAACGTGTAGCATGGCGTGGAGAACATCGCCATTGATCGGGATACTGCCTTTGATACCCATCTTGCGTTCAAGAAGAGCTCGCAACAATAGCGCACGTCGTAGCAGGAAATTATGGTCATTTTTAGAGGCCTGGTTAGGCCCGAGGACATCAATTAAGCCGCGCAATCGGCTCACAAAGTCCGGGCCTTTGGCATTCTTAAATGATAAAGAGACGGCAGGGTCGTCCGAACTCATCGGCCGGCAAAAGTCCTCGAAGGTTGATGCGGTACCGCCGGCAAAGACCATAACGCATTTCCCTACGGGATGTTCGCCGGAAGCATCTTTGAATTTACCGTCCTGCATGGGCATCAAAAAGCTCTTGAGCCAGCCGAGCGCTCTACCGTCCCGGTCGGAATCGAACTCGTCAAAAAATATCAGCGGCAGCTTGCCTAAAAGGATCGCATCCCGTACCCGATGAAAAGCGGATGACAGATCGTCTACAGTCGTGAACTGGGACACATTGAACTCCAGCTTCTCTACATTGGGCAGAACATTCTTTGCGATTTGCGTAACGCCGAATGATTTGCCGCTACCGGGCGCACCGAAGACAGCTATGGACAAAGGCCGAGTCGAATTCCCGACCGCATAACTGACGATCAGGTTGCGAATATTTTGGAACGCCTCGATCTCCTTTCGGTCAACCGTAGTTAGCGCTCCGCAGGAGAATCTTGGCAAGCCTTCAATGACCTTTGAACCTTCAAGTACATATTGATAAGCGATATCATGAACTCGGCTACCCCGGAGAGAATTGCTGATGCACCAGTAATCCGGATCAGCATCCTCCTTACTCTGCGAAATAGGGACTGTATAGGTATAAGTTTTACCGCCGTACGACTCAAGTTTCAGCCATTCGCCGAAATTTCCTTCTTTCATCAGTTCAGGGGCATATCCGCTTTCCAGAAGGCTTGCGCCTGCATGCAGAATATCTCTGATCAGCATCGCATTGCTCTCCTTGGTGGAGTTTTCAATACGTGCTTTTCGGGCGGCAGCCGCTCTCGCAATCATTACCGCCCATGTATCCGGGATATCAAGACCAAGCTTTTCTCGAAGTTCGCCTTCAAAACCGCCATATGTAAGGGTAAGATCAGCTTTCCACTCCCCATCTCTTTGGCGGATATGGACTGCACCGTCTTCGGCAAATATTACGAGCATATCTGGCACACCATGTAAATAGTTAAAGTTCTGATTGTTTTTCAGCTGCCAAATGAGGTCGGTCGCAGTGCGTTCCCAGGATACCTGGCGACTTATAAGCGCTCCTGCATCGCGGAGCACATCGGCGGAGAGGATTAAAAAACAGCGATCTTTTATTGGCACAAACAATGACTTGTCGGGCAAATTTTCCTCTGATGCCCAAATTACGGAACAATCCGCAGGCAGTGAAAAACCACCAACTTCATCATAAACAATCAGAATTTCAGCGTTCCGCGGTTCTATCGTGTTGTTGCCTTTTGTAAAGCCGGTATGTTCCCCTATGGAAAACACACCACCCTTTGAACAGACAAGAGACAAGTGCTCGATTTGTTGCGGTTCCTGAATTTCTACAGGCGCAACGCTATATCCGTGCTGTTGCAGTATTTGTGCAACAAGACTACCGCCGCCGGGAATTTCAAACGAAACATATTCTCCTCTGTCGATATAGTAGATGTTCCTTTTCCAACCGTTGCCGACTACCGCAAAATCATAATTCATCCTAATTTCCTTCTCATATGCTATTCCTCAGTCTGTGAAAACACGCAATTCGCCTGAGTTGCTCTACTCATTAGGCAAGCATATAACGCCTCTTGATAAACTCTAGAGTGCGCTTATTGTAGAGGATGTCACTCAAATCATCAAGCCTAATATCCCGGGAGTTGATGCTCGTGGTTGATTATTACCATATGAGTTCGTGATATGATAGGGCTATTAAACAGTTTCTGAGGAGGAATTGATTTGTGAGTGATTTACATGCTATTCGCTATCTTACCCTTTCACAGGAGGACCTCACTGTAGCCGGCGCTTTTGATTTTCCATTGAGCATCGCCGCATTGGAGAAGGGGCTTATTGACTATAAGGATGACCGCATCCTGTTTCCGGATAAAATTGTACAGATATTCAACGATGATACGCAGGAGCGCATCAACTGTCTACCGGCAACATTACTGAATGAAGGAATTTGCGGCGTAAAATGGGTTTCAGTTTTCCCTGAAAACCCACGGAAATACGGCACACAGAATCTTTCAGCCATCATAGTACTTTCAAATATTACAAACGGTTACCCGATATGCGTGATGGAAGGCACGCTCTGTTCCAATATCAGGGTAGCCGCCATGGGTGCTGTAGCCGCCCGTTCTCTTTCCCGAAAAGATTCCGAAAGTATCGGTTTTATCGGTGCAGGTGAACAGGCAAAAATGCATCTCCTGGGAATGAAATCCGTCCGCCCCGGCCTAAAGATTTGCCGCATAAGCTCCAAATACCCCGCCGAAGAGGAAATCTTCATTCAACAACTGTCAAGACATGTTCCGGATATGGAATTCATTCCTTGCAACGGCAATATGGAAGACGCCATAAGGGATTCTGATATCATTGTAACCGCCACCAGCGCACAGGCGCCATTGCTTAAGGCGGATTGGATTAAGGAAGGTGCATTCTACAGCCATATTGGCGGTTGGGAGGATGAAGATGCTGTCGTACAGAAAGCACAGAAAATCGTCTGTGATGACTGGGAAACCGTGAAACACCGGGCACAGACGCTTAGCCTTTGCTTCCAAAGAGGAGTGATAACCGACGCGGATATCTATGCTAATATTACAGAGATCGTGGACGGATCAAAGCCCGGTCGTGAAAATGAACAAGAATTTATTTATTTTAACGCAGTAGGGCTTGCCTATGTTGATGTGTCCATTGCTTACGCAATGTATCAAAAGGCGCTGGAAGCGGGCGTAGGACAAATACGCGATTTGCAGGGCAGTATGATATTTGACAAGCAGGATTTCAAAATCAGGCTGTAAAGCAGGAGAAAATCGGGAGGCGCGCCTTTTTCAACTGCTACCGGTGTTCTTCTATCATCTTCTCAACGTCTCGAATCGCGAGTCCTTTTTCTGTCGCAATACGGGAGAGGTCACTATATTCATATTTTGAGCGGGTTACGCCATAGCCTGAGGAATCCTTGCGGCGGACTTCGCCGTAAGGGGTCGAAACGGTCGTGACGGTGCGGTCGAGCACATAACGATGGCAAGTTGTTTCACGGATTCCTATGGTGCTGGAATGCCGGAACATAGTCCGTACAATTTGTTCCCTATTCTCTTCCCGGCACAGAACGCAGAGTAGTATGCCGGGGCGGGATTTTTTCATGCCTACTGCTACCGTGAAGACCTCCAGCGCGCCCACATCGGATATTCGCTCCATCGCAAAGGCGATTTCCTCGGCGCTCATGTCGTCCACATTGCACTTGAGTTCATAAACTATATCCTGCTCGTCCGCCGTTTCGCCCAGCATGGCTCGGACACAGTTGGCGGCCTCGAAGTCCTTTTTTCCCATGCCGTAGCCGATGGCGGTAGTTTTCATGATCGGCATATCACCGAAGGAGGTGGCAAAGTGCTTGAGCAGGGCGGCGCCTGTGGGTGTACATAGCTCGCCTTTGATGCCTCCGCCGTAGATAGGAATATCTCTGAGAATATATGCCGTGGCGGGCGCGGGAACGGGCAAAATGCCGTGCGCGCATTTTACTTGCCCGCTACCTACGTGCACGGGAGAAACAATTACTTGTTCGGGCGCGAGTTTATCCATCAGCAGGCAGACGGCGGCAATATCGGCGATAGCGTCCATTGCCCCGACTTCGTGGAAGTGAATATCGGTTACGGGTACGCCGTGGACGTGACTTTCCGCCTCGGCAATGAGCTTATATACAGCGAGCACGTCTTCCCTCACCTTTGCGGATAATTTTAAATGCTCAACAATATGCTCGATTTCATGCATTCCTCTGTGATGATGATCATGGCTGTGGTCATGTTCGCGATCGTGGTCATGGTCGTGGGCGTGGCTGTGATCGTGATCATGATCGTGAGTATGTCCGTGCTCGTGGTGGTGGTCATGTGCGTCTTCCGCGCCTTCTTCGATTCCCCTTACCTTCACGATGATACTCGTGCCGCGAATACCGCACTTTGTCACTGTTTCTTTTTGTATACTGACATCTGGTATCCCAATGTTATTTATTTCTTCGATGAAGCCGTCCCGATCCGGGATCAATTCCAGCAACGCCGCGGTCAACATATCGCCCGCCGCGCCCATCCCGCAGTCTAAATACAAAGTCTTCATTTCTTTCCTCCCATGTGGTTGATCCTGTGCGCCATATAGCCTGCGCCGAAGCCATTATCGATATTAACAACCGCTATGCCGGCGGCGCAGGAGTTCAGCATCGAAAGCAACGCGGAAAGCCCTTGAAATGACGCTCCGTAGCCGACGCTGGTGGGTACCGCGATAACGGGACAATCAGCCAGGCCGCCGAGGACACTGGCCAACGCGCCTTCCATGCCCGCAACGGCGATGATTACGCCGGCGCTCATGATCTCGTCCGTATGCGCCAGCAGGCGGTGTAAACCGGCCACACCGACGTCGTAGAGCCGTGTTACGTCGTTGCCCAGTACCTCAGCAGTGATAGCCGCCTCTTCGGCCACGGGAATGTCGCTCGTACCGCCCGTCGCCACTACTATCTTCCCCAGTCCGTCCGGTTGTGGTATCGGACCGATGATCCCGATTCTAGCTTCCGTGCGATAATCGAGTGTGAAGCTTTTCCTGACAACCTCCGCCGCTTCCTGCGCCAGTCTTGTAATTAGGATGGTTGTTTGAGCATGCTTTTGCATTGTTTCGGCGATAGTGATGATCTGTTCCGGGGTCTTTTCGGCCCCATATATAACCTCAGGCACGCCTTGTCGAAGCTGACGGTGTAGGTCAATCTTCGCAAAGCCGATATCCTCAAACGGCGCGGTCTTTAGTTTCAAGACCGCGTCATCGACGGAAAGAGAGCCGTTTTGGACAGCCTCTAAAATTTTTCTGATACTATTCATCCCTTCCCTCCAGATCCAGCGATACCGAAGCATAAAACTTTTTCAGTTTCCTTAGAATTTGATCTTTTTTCTCCAAGACCATGGCCAACTGCGAAGACGGCACCTGTATTCTCGCGTTATCTTGGACAGAACGTACGCGGAAGTCGGTGAAGCCGAGTGAGAAAAGAAAGTCTTCCGCGCGTTCCGTGCGCTCTAATTTCTCCTGCGTGATAGCTTCATGGGTGGAAATCCGCGTGGCGAGACAAGCGTAGGTAGGCTTATTCCAGGTAAACAGTCCGGCTTCTCTTGAAAGTCTTCGGATTTCGTCCTTTGTTAGGCCGCATTCACGCAAGGGTGAACGCACGGACAGTTCGTGTAGCGCTCTCACGCCGGGGCGGTCTGCGACATCATCGGAAGCGTTGGTTCCGTCGATCAGAGTTGTGTAGCCGTCCGCTACTGCCCGATCCGTAATTCGACCAAACAGCAACTTTTTACAGTAATAGCAGCGATCCGGCGGGTTCTCCCATATCTGAGGACAGGCAAGAACGTCCAAATTGAGCACTGTCATATCGGCCTTTAACTGTGTTGCCAATCGCTGTGCGTCCGTCAGTTCAAATCGCGGCTGAAAGGCGGACTTTACATAATATGCATGCACGTTCGCTCCGTTTTGTAGCGCGGCGTAGAGCAAATACGCGGAATCCACACCGCCCGAGAAAGCCAGCGCGACTTTTGGATTCACTCTAAAAAATTCGCTTAACTCCATGATACTACCTTCCGCTCAAGTCTATCAAATATCCCAACCTATCCCCTACAACTAGTATTGCGTGCGGTTGGAAGGACTGAGGATATTGTATACGCCTCAAAGTCGATAATACCAGGATAGGAATTTTTATCAAATAGGTCAATCCGTATAGATAAAGTGCCTTTTAGCTTTTCCACCTTTCCGGTCGTTTTAGGGTCATCTCATAGCCCCGCATCGCGAAACAGATCGGCCTCGAACTTAAGTTCAGCGGCCGTGGGCACGTCCTGTGTAGGCGGCACCGCGTTCGCCGTATTTTCGAGGCGGAAGTAATGGATCATCCCGTCGCGGCACAGCGCCGCAAGGTCTCCCCGCTCCGTGAACCACACCTGCTTATAGTCCACACCACTGTTATAGAGGCGGAATGCCAATTTCCCTGCCATCGTGTCATACAGTGACAGCAACTTTCCGGACCCCCTGCCCACGACCAGCCACCCCCCGTTCGGTGAGTACATAGCGAAGTCGATTAAACTATCCCGGTGGCCCCGCATAACGGCCTGCGGGTTACTTGTCTTTGTATCCCACAGTATGATGAGCGTAGATAGTCCTGAGTTTGTCGACGTGGCGTATTGTCGCCCGTCCGGGCTGAAAGCGAGGAATCTCGTATGGTCGACCGCGCACCCGTGTGATGAAAAATCCGCCGTATTCCAAATTTTCAGTTTGGCGTCGGTGACGGCAGCGGCGGGCGCAGGATTACCGAACCGATCTTGCCTGGCGACAGAGGTTGCCAGGAGATCCCCGGCCGATGATACTTCCATAGAATGTACTATGAACGCGTGGGCCTGCCACGAGTACGTTTCCTGTCCGCTATCCATGTCAAACACATGTACCACGCCTCTCTCGTCCCCCACCAGCACCTGCCGTTTTTCCTCAAGTACGACAAAGCAGAAAGGATCCCAAGTGAGTTCGTCCGTGGTAAAGATAGTCTCTCCCGGCTGCGCGCGAAAGCAACGAAGCCGATTTTTATAGAGTGCCGCTACATATTTGCCGTGCGCGGATACAACAATATCTCTGAGGTCATTTCGGTCTAGGTGTTCCAGTTCGCTCACCCGTACACCCAGGTGCGTGTCATACATGGTGATTATAGGTTTGAACAGCGGGGCGATGGCAATGCGTCGGCCGTCCGCAGAGGCTCTGATAAAGGAGTTTGTCAATTCCGCGGGCATCTGTCTGAAGGAATATTCCTGATCGAAACTATCGGGCACAGGAGCCGAGAGCGTTTCGTCCATGTCAGGTACCCGTTCGCCAGCCTCCCACAGACGTACGCTTCCGTCATTGGATCTGGAGACTACCCTGCTTCCGTCTGTAGAAATGGCTACGGAATAGACAAAAGCCATATGTCCGTCCAATCTGACGGCGGTTTCCAGGCCGGGAAGGCGTAACACGCGTACGCTGGTGTTGTCGCTACACGCGGCCAGTCTGCCGTCCGGCGTGATATCCACATATACGTTCCCTTTGGAAGACTCCATACGAATTTGTCGTCTCTCTTTAAGGCTCCACAACTCCACCCGGGAATTTCGTCCTATGAGCAGTGTGTCGTTGTCCGCGGCAAGCGCCATACTGTAGAGTCCGTAGCCCTGCAGGATAAGCTCGTCCATGCGGGTGCGGGCGTCTATGTCCCAGATTTCGACGACATATTTCGAGGAGTCTCTCTCCTGTTTATCTTCCGAGTGGCCGCCTACCAATGCGATGCTACCGTCACGGGAAAGGTAGATACACGTGGGTCGGAGGTCCGATTTTGCCCGGAGGATCTCCACGTAGACGTAGTCCTGCTTCTCATATGCGATGAGATCGCTCTCCCGCGAGCTGATAAACACCCTTGTCCCGTCGCTCGACACGCTCAATCCCATAATGTTCGGCATATTTTCCACGGGGATGCGCCGAAATAACGTGCACGTATGCAGGTCGGTCACTTCAATGCAATTAAGGATCCAACTCTTTCCATGATTTTTTAATATGGAAGTAAACAACATGCTACCGTCGGCGCTGACGACATTGTGCGGAGCCACCCCGGAAGTGTACAGCGGAAATTCTTTGAGTATATTGCCCGTGTCCAGATCCACAAGGTTGTACCGATTCCCGTCTACATTGATGACCATGCGCGAGCCGTCCCCCGTAACCGGTGTGATTTGGGAGCTTTGATAGGGTGTCCAGATGCGGCGCAGTCTGCCGCCCGGCGGCTCCATATAGCGGAAGGCGGGGCGTAGCCACAGCTGTTTTTCCTTACGGTTGATCTCCTTTGCTTGTTTTAGAATGCTTTGAATCGGCGGAAGCGGACTGTCCAGCAAACGCCCGTGTAGCTGTTCCGTCAGCTGTGCGGGATTTAGTGAAAGTACATTCGTGCTGAGGATAAAGAACTCCTGTAATAACTTAAGGATACGCGCGTCTTCGGCTATTAAATGTATATGCGGCAGGCTTGTCAGGTCGAAGTCGGCGGTAAGAACCTCCACGCCATGAGCAAGAAGCCGCGCGTACAAATACCGGTAATCTGTCAGCGTGCGTGTCAGATCGTTGCCGCGGCCCGCGTGTGCGTACTGGTATGCCAACTCCATAAGCGTATGAGCATCGCTGAAAGACTGGCGCTCAAAATAATCGGCCAGCTCGGAGTGCCACGCCGCTACCGGTCGGGCGCACGGATGCTCCCCTGTGTAACGTTGTTGTGCGGCGATGCGGAAGCCTTCGTAAAAGAAATCCGCACGACCGTCCCTCTGAGCGAGATAAGGGCGGAGTTGACGCAGTACCACGGCAACCGCCTCCCGCGCCTCGGCTATATCGTTCAGCAGAGCAGACCGGACCAGAAGTGCGGCGAGCTCGTCCGCGGACAGGCCCTGTTGCGCGTGAGCCAACCAGCCGAAGATGTGCGGTACCAGTACATCCGGCGACACGGCGGCGTAGGGCGGATCTGCTTCCATACGACGCAACACCGCGTCAAAGGCCGTGACAGGCGTGGCGCCGAAATTATCCCGGATGTATGCCGTAAGGCTCTGGTACGAGCCGAACTGCCGTAACTCGGACAAAACGATTTTAAGGAACAGCGGGTTGTCCGCACCCTGCGAACGGATGAGCATATCCTCATGCACGTCGTCGAGTTCCTTGAAATAATCGGACAGATAGGCTTTTACCAGGCGGCGGCGGTCTTCAACCTCACACATAAGCCTGACCTCATGCAATAGCATGGATCCCGTCTCACTTATTTCCTCGTAATACGCATCTGCGGCAGGGTCCCCGCGCTTGAAACTCACTACCAGCTTAACATTCTCGGGTAGCTGTGCGGAAATCCACGCCAAATCGCCCATACTCGATTCCAGCTGGTTAAGTCCGTCGATGACAATAATCGTTTTGCCGGTTTTTCCCGCTTTCTCCAGCAGTGTGTAGAATTTGGCGCGCAACTCGGCGGCTGTGACGGGAAGCTCGGATTGTATTTTGCCGCATTCCCGCAACTCGGACAGCAACGAGCGTAGTAGCCCGTCTACGTTGGCGGACTGGTCGCTGGCACCCACGAAGCGGTAATGTAGCGTTTCAACAGCGTCCGGGTGGCGGGTATCGATGAAGTGCGCCAGCAGGCTGGTTTTGCCCGCTCCCATCGGGGCAGTGATGGCCATGGGTCGCCTGTCCAATCCGGCGAGGTAAGCGTTTAACGCGTCGAAATCGCCTGTGCGCTCGATGAAGCCCTCGCTGGCGATATGTAGGAACTGTGCCTGTTGATCGAGCTCCTTTTGCAAAGGCGTTTCTGTCGGGAGTTTACGCGCCCCGAACTGTGCTGTGATTGCCTGCTGCATCTGGCTGATGATCCGATCCGCCAGTTCTACGCCGTCCGCTAAGAAGTTGCCCAACCTGCCGCGCGTCAGTCTTTCGTTAAAAGCGCGGGCCTTTTTGAGTTCCTGCCCGGTGATGGTTCCGTCATTATTTACCGTGACATCGGCGCCCTGCCATTGCCGCGCCCATTTGTCCTGTACACGCTGCCACCGCGGGCTACCTTGCGGTGCGGTGGTGGGTAAGGCTGTGGGCCAGGCGATTTCGCCCGTGCGTTGGGTCGCATCCCATTGTGCGCTGTAACGTGTCACCGGTCTGCCGGTACTGGGGATTACGGTCTCACGCCACCGTGCGAGTTCCGCGTCCGTCGCCGCCGGGTCTGCCTCGGCCGCGTTGGTGTAAACGTCTTTCAAATGGCTGTCTGTGATGCTGTCAAGGTATTCAGGTTCGCGTAGGTAGAAAAATGCGTGCTCAACGGCCGGGAGTTCATGTAGCGTACCGTCCGTCCCCGCGAGACGGCCGCCGTGTAGCGGGTCGACGAGCGCATGCAGTATCTCCATCTCCGTGACGGATGCGTTGCCCGCGTAGCCCGCCTCTTCCAGCTTTTTGTAAAGCTGATAGGTTGCCCCGCTGATATCGTCTTTCTGAGGCACCCAGCCCCGACGCTGGCCGAGGAAGCATAGGAAAAAGGGCCGACACTCGTCGATGCGATCCAGACACACCTGGACCACACGCCTATTCTCCGTAGCATCCACCTCGGAGACACCCCAACGTAGGTCAATATCGACCAGGCGCAACTTCCGCGCCGCGCACCACACCGAAAGCCGCGGGAACACCTTTTTCACAAGATAGTCGCGCTCCGCGTGCATGTCGTTGAAGGTGCTGGATATGAAGACGTATACGTTTTCCCACTGCACAACTATTCACCGAGGCTCGTTTTTACTTACCGAAACGCCTTAAAAGAATTACGCTCTGCAATTCCGTAAATATTTCTATACACGTCGATGACCATCTCAAATTTCTCCCTATCACCGGGCTGACAGTCAGGCATGAAGTCTGCGAGCATTTTAAGCGGCTTGTCCGCGATCCAGGCAAGCTCCTCGGCAAACTCTCTGTTTGTTCCGTTCAAAATCCGACCCTTTTCCAGCAGTAACATGACGGTTACACAGGCATAGTCGTCCAGGATATCTACATACTCCTCGTAGCTGTAATCATATTCCGGTGCTTCCGCGTTTGTCAGCATTATCTCCATCAGGCCGAGCGCGGGCGCGTAGTTGCCCTTGTCAAGTTCGGCCGAAACGCGGCTGTAGTACGTCAGAGATACTGCCCGCTGATAAGCTCCGTAGCGGGGATTGGTCTTTCTGAAATCCAACAGGCTTTCCAGCATATCCGCAAATACTCCGCCATACAGCTTTTTCCCCTCATTTATATATGAAATGGCTTCGTCATAGGAGGTCGATGTCATAGCCGCGACCTGCAGGGATTCCAGATGAGCGCCGAACTGTAATATATCTCGTCGCTTTTCGGATAACTTGTAAAAGTCGTCGCCACATTCTAGGCTCTGTCGTGCCTGCTTTGCGGCTTCTAACCCGGCGCTTATGTGGTATAGGTTAAGTATTGCCAGGTTGTGATAACCCATCCCGATATAGCCTTTATTCACCGGTCTTTGTTGCAGTGCCAATTCGTTGGCCTGGACCCGTTTTTTATAGGCGCTCATAAGGGCGCAGCGGTCTTTCAGTTGCAGACTTTCTCTGTATAGCCTCCAGAAGCTCTGCTCAAATAGATCCGGCCCGGCAACAGCCGAGGCGCTGTTTTTTTTCGGGTTTTTCCGCCTTGAAAACACACACATTTTTTATTCTCCTTATTGAACTGTAACTTTATACAGTTTTTTATCATCCTCAGTTAGCAATATCCCTTTATTAACAGGGGTCAATCCGGTTACTCTGCGCTGTGACGGTAATCGACAGATCTGCTTTCCGGACGCAATTTCTAATAACAGCAAAGAATTGCCTTCGGTGCTTACACAGAACATTTGTCCGTCTTTAATAACAATATCAGATTGTGTATCGAAAACGGACAGGTCGAGCGGAGTATCGCCAACCGTTTCACCCGTTTGTGCGGATATTTCCTCGATATGCTCTGCCTCGACAAGATAGAAATGATGTGACTCTTCATCAAATATGACCTTCTGCACGGTTCGACCTGCCAGCGGGCATCTTCTTTGCCATATGATTCCTCTTTCGTTAACCATTATCAAGATATCCTCAAGCACCGCACTGATTGCGGTACTTTCTCTGATTCTGACGCGTCTGGTCAATATCGCCATGCCGTTCTCGGCGCAGTCACACATAATATGAACGTGGTTTTCTCCTTCAATGACAGCAAATTGACCCATAACTACCCCATCTTTGGAGATTATATAGCATTGTGAGTCCAGCGTCACGGCAATAAAGCCATCTAGCCGCTCCGAAAAAGCTAAAGCACTGATTAGCCTCTCAAGGCTTACGCTATACTCGCTTTTATCGGATAGCAGTCTCAGAACACCGACGTCACATTCATACGCAACGGTATCTTCAGACCAGGCAAACCGCAGGTTTTCAAACCAGCTCACATTTTTTCCCAGATGTTCGGGACGCGGTAGCGTAAAAGGCCGTGAGCCGGGCAAGAGGACTGAGAAGCCGCTCGGCGCCATCCACATAAGTCGGACACCTTTATCGCTCTCGCCGACAAGCATGATGCGTCCGCTCGTAGCTTCCTTGAAACTTATGACAGCAAGCCGCTGCTCGGATATAAAGCTTAATATGCCGTTATCCAGCGGCATCAGGCGTGCTTTTGTGTCAATAACTTCATTTGTCTGCGACAGTCGTCCGTATTGGCTGATATCGCCGTCGGGGTCGAGTTCATAAATGCTTCCGTATCTGTCGGTAAGCAGTATACAGCTCGCGGATGTTTGCAGATCTGTTATTGCTTCAGGTGTTTCGATCGTTTCAACTTCTTTGAGCGTGTCGCTGTCCAGCACTAACAGCTTTTTATCTTCCACAGCCACAAACAACTTGTCTTCACATTGAATACAGCTGTTTATTCTTGCGTCAGATATAAATGACGCTCCTTTTTGACTTTTGAAAACATACGAGCCGCCCGCTTTCCAAACCGTATATTCACCGAAATATCCGCATAAGCGAGCATCTTGTGTTTGCACTGTATGAACACCGCCCGACTCCGGCGAAAAGATAAATACAGTGTTATCGGGACGCTGCCATATGAATTCTTCGCCGTGCGAGAAGAAGCAAAGACCGCCGAAGCGTACCGACGCGCACTCATCGGTGTGGATGCAGGCAACTCCAAGTATCATGCCAGCGTCATCGATAGCGATGCTATATATGTTGAACACATTATTCGGCTCGATGGCGGCGAGATACTTTCCACTCGATAAACACAGTATTTGTTTGACCCTTCCCTCGTGCTCAAGAGCGAAGGAGCTGCAAAATTTGCCCGTAAGTTGATCAAAAATTTCAATATTTGTTTCGCCTTTCAACAAAAACACGAGTCGACGTAAGGAGGCAACGCAAAAGCTCTGCGAATGCTGTTCGACGGAGAACACCGTTCTAAATGATTTGTCCTGCCTATTAGTGGGCGGTTCGGCCTTTATAGGCTCGTACCGCAAAAACGGCGCGCGGCAAAGCGCTTTTGCCTGCTCACGTAGGCCGTCAGATGACAATTCTTTGTATAATAGCGCAGGCGCGGCCTCCGGATCGCCGTATAACACGGCGGATATTTCCGTGATACACCTGACTACCTCGCCGTTGCCTAGCTCTCCGCAGGCCAGAAGCTCGTCCTGCATTGCGAAGGAACCTCTGCGCGCTATACCTCTGCAAATGAATGCGATGTTCTCCGTTGCCTCTCGTATCTGTGCGCAGGCGTGTGCCATTCGCAAGTGATACAAGCATTCCACCGGATCGGACTCTGTCAAAGCCATCGCGAGCGACAAATGCAACGCGCTTTCGTTTGCCGCATATTTCCGCTCGGCGGCTTCTTTTAGCGTGTCATACGCAATGCTGACGTGCGAGCCGTCCGTATCTAAATACGCGCGCATTTGACGCATATTTAAAGCCATGGCGTCGGATACGCTCTCATCAGAACAGTTAAGAAGATGGATTATGGCTGCTTTTAATTCGCCTGTTTCTATAGAACCGCGCACCTTTGAAAGTAATCCGAAAAAAGCCGGGATAAAGGTTGCCTGAGGTATTTCCGAATAGGCGATATCCGTTTCCAACCGTGCCAAAACCTTATCAAATGCGCTACGGGGCGAATCACCGAAAGAAGCGAGCTCTTCGCTCAAAAGCTTAAAAGCCCCGAATACCCGCAACTCTTTCAGGATGATCTTTAAAAACAAAGGATTTTTTGCGGCGGGATTGCTACATATGGTCGCAATATGCTCGTCGTCAAGAGCCTTGAGATAGTCTTTGAGATATGTGTTTACTATAAGCGGCGCTTCTATATCCGCGCATATGGGAGGTACTTCATAAATCGCCGCCGCTCCTGTTCTTACGGCGTGCTCAAGCGCGATTTTCGCCGCAGGCGGATCGCTCCTGAACGATAGGATTAAGCGCATATTTGCCGGCAAGCGTGATGGGAGAGAGGATAAAACGGTCAGGCCCTCGTCAAGGACGTCTACTCCGTCGATAATTATCAGCGTCGATCCCTTAGCGGCCAGCAATTCCAGGATCTCGGGTAGCTCCTGACTCAGTGTATCTGAGTGCAGGACTCTCTCTATGCACTCCTCCCATAAAATGGATTGCCATACATCCATCCATTTTACCGAACGCGTGCTGATCCGGCAAAATCTCATACAGGAACGAACATAGTTGTGTGCGTGGCTGTTAAAATACAGCGAAAGTAACGTAGTCTTTCCGTAGCCGGCGTCCGCACATAAGTAAAGAGGCTTTCCGCTCGGGGCTGAGCAGTAAGCGGATATAGCGTCAATATCATATTTACGCGTTATGACCCCTTCTAATTTTGCTTTAAGCCGCTGCTTCTGTAGTTCGATCTCATCATCTTTAGTCAGGCCTTCTCGCATATCTGCCCGGTCGGGAAAAGCCTGGATAATTTTGCTTTTCAGGCAATCGATCACAACCCTGTACAAGGGCGTCCCGTTCACGTTGAAATCGCTCAGGCGGCCCTGTGCGCAGTTGTCTCCTTCGGTTTTTAACTCCGGGGAATAGAGCTCACTATAAAAATGACAGTCATAGTCAAATACATCCGCTCCGCCGTTTCGAACCTGTAAAATGAAATCATTGTGTAGCTTATCGGCGGCGGATGGCGAAGGCTCGGCGTCGTTCGTATATATCCGCCGCTGCTCCGCGTTCAACGAGGATACGTAACTACTGCTTCTGATAAAAAACACTGCACTGTTGGAGGAGAGCGGTATCTGCTCAACACCGTCAACGATGCGCCTCATCGGTTGGAGTAGCGCGTGCTTGATCTCCATTTCGGTAACGGAATTTCTGCCCAGATATGGTAATAACCCAGGATAATCAGCCAGCGTTTCATTACTGATTTCTTCAGGAGTGGGGACCCATCCACGGCGCTGTCCTAAAAAGCAGAGGAAGAAAGGGCGGCATTTATCAATATTTTTGAGGCAGATGTCAACGGTGTTTTTATAGTAGGCATCGGCGCTTGTCACGCCCCAGCGCAGATCGATCTCTACTAAACGCAGATAGCGTGCGGCGCACCATTGCGAGAGTTCGGGAAAGACCCGCTTGAGCAGATAGTCTCGCTCTGCATGCATATCTTTAAAGGTGCTGCTTATGAATATAGAAACATTTTCCCATTTCATGGCCTTACCCTCCCAGTAAAAACAGAGATTGTCATTCTTAGGGGAATTACCGCGTTACCATCATTATTCGTCAAAGTAAACTAAAAATCCGAACCTATCCCTTAACAGGGACGGGTTCGGATTGGCGTCGTTGGTGCGGGAAACAGGACTTGAACCTGCATGCCAGTAATGGCACTAATACCTGAAACTAGCGCGTCTGCCAATTCCGCCATTCCCGCAGGACGAGGCTCATTGTATACCGAAAAGATTTTGAATGCAAGCGGTCGAAAAAATATTTGCCGTTTTTCAGCGGGACGTAATTAAAACTAAAAGACCCCAGCGAGAAATCCGTTGATTTACTCGACGAGGTCTCTGTTTATTAGCAATAATGTTTTGAAGTAATTATGTTATTACTACTGCCATGTTCTGCGCTTTAATGCTGAGTTCGCTGGCTTTGAAGATATGAGCCTGAGTCATAGCATTTTCAGTACCGTACAGGCAGTCATCGATCATCTGTCCAAAGAACGGGAATCCGACTTTGCCCTGACAATCAAAGACCCGCTCCTGTTTGCCGTCAACAAGGAAAACCAAGTCGCCGAAGTCTCCTTCCACGCCCACGTTGATGTATTTGCGCATTTCTATGTAGCCCTCGGTGCCGAGGATAAAAGTACGCCCGTCGCCCCATGACCTCAAGCCGTCCGGTGTCAGCCAGTCAACCCGGCAGAACATTGTGGCACCGTTTTCGCCGACGATGTGGCAGGAGCCGAAATCTTCCAGTTCCGGGAACTGAGGATTGCCGTAGTTGCCGACCTGAGCCGACGTGACGGTACCGTCGGTATTGCCGGTGTAATAAAGGAATTGCTCAAGCTGGTGACAGGCCAGATCTATGATGATTCCGCCGTACTGTTCTTTCTTAAAGAACCAGTCCGGACGCGCCGGGGCGTTCAGACGATGGGGTCCCAGGCCGACGAGCTGAATCACGCGGCCGATCGCCCCCTGCTTGACAAGTTCGCCGGCGTACATACCGGATTCGGAAGCAAGTCGCTCGCCGTAGTAGACAAAAAAGCGTTTGCCGGTCTCGACCACGGCCTTTCGAGCGGCATCGATCTGTTCGAGAGTAGTAAAGGGAGTTTTATCCGTAAAATAGTGCTTGCCATGCTGCATTATTTTCACGCCGAGAGGGCCGCGAAGATTGGGAACATCGGCGGCGGCAATCATTTGAATACCATCGGACTGTAAAATTTCCTCTGCTGAGGATGCGACTTTAACCTGCGGGTAAGTCTCAACAAATTTTTTAACTTTTTCCGGATCTTTGTCGTAGACCAACTTAAGGGTTCCACCCGCCCCCAGCAGGCCGTTTGTCATACCGTAGATATGTCCGTGTTCCAGGGACATTACCGCAAAATTAAACTCGCCAGGCTTGACGACCGGGGCTTCAATGATCGCCGGAGCGAAATTCATACCATCGCTGTAATTAACCATCAACATTACTCCTT
Organism: Clostridiaceae bacterium; assembly: GCA_012800655.1. Lineage (GTDB taxonomy): Bacteria > Bacillota > Clostridia > Saccharofermentanales > Fastidiosipilaceae > JAAZIX01. Next base: position 19,141 of record JAAZIX010000076.1, read on the forward strand.
GTGCATAGAACTTATTTTGATAGAATAGTATTTGCCTATGCTGTATAATTATCGAAATACTAACATATTTCTCCGGAGGTGACGAGATGATTTCCGTTATACAACTAAAAAAGGCTGAAAAACTTATAACTTATCCGATTTCCTTCGGTTCCCTAGGCTCTGTCTGCTGCGGCGAGGAAAGCGACGAACGCTGGCGGGATCTGGCAGAACGTTTTGCCGTTACATTTCCTGAACAAGAGTGTGTATGCCTGTTCAGTGCTCCCGGTAGAGTCGAATTAAGCGGCAATCATACGGATCATCAAAACGGACGCGTCCTGTGTGCTGCGGTAGATGCTGATATAATTGCCCTGGCTACACCTATCGGCGATGCCGTTGTTGAACTGCACTCCGTCGGGTACGACCGGCCTGTCCTTATTAAGCTCAATGAGTTGCAACCGAGGTCGGATGAACAGAGGCACTCTGTCGCTCTGATTAAAGGGGTTTTAGCCTACCTACGGGAACACGACTATCGGATAGGCGGCTTTGTTGCCTACTGCTCGAGTCGGGTTCCCCCGGGATCCGGTCTGTCTTCGTCGGCTGCTTTCGAAAGTCTCATAGGATCTATTGTCAACTCACTGTATAACAACAATACCATCCCTCCTCTCGCCCTAGCTCTAGCCGGTCAATATGCGGAAAATAAATATTTCGGTAAACCCAGTGGTCTTATGGATCAGATGGCCGCATGCTTCGGCGGATTGTTGGCCATCGACTTTGTTGACCCTAAGCAACCGAAGACAGAAAATATCGACCTTTCGACTTTAAGCTTTGCCGATCACGTTTTGGCTATCACGCACACACCGGTAAGTCATCGCAATTTGACCGACGAATATGCCGCCATACCGCAGGAAATGGCTCTGGTAGCGAAAGAACTGAACGGTAAACGTTTAGGCAATATACCGGAGGAAAGATTCTACCGCCATATGCCGGATCTGATACAGCGCCTTCCCGCCCGTGCGACACTTCGTGCTTTACATTTCTATCGTGAAAATGCTCGTGTACGCGAACAAGTAGAATCACTAAAAGAAGGAAAAATCAAACGCTTCTTTGAGCTCGTTCGTGAATCAGGCCTAAGCTCATGGACATTACTGCAGAATGTCTCGACTGCCGATGGAAAGAGTGACCAAAAATATGCTCTTGCTCTGGCAACGGCTGAGGCCTTTTTGCGTGACAGCGGCGTCACCCGCGTGCATGGCGGCGGTTTCGGAGGTACGATCCAGAGTTGGGTTCCGACTGAAAAAATTGATGCCTTCAAGAAATACATGGACAGATACTGTGGAGAAAACAGCACCCACGTATATTCATTCCGTCCCTATGGAGCTACAGAGTTATCTCTAAATCTTCAGGAGTAGAAAATGAGTGATACCGACATAGAAAGTGGGAATATACTCGCCGGAGATACGAGCTCAATCAGTCCGGAAAATCTAAGCTACATGGAAGAGGCACTTAGTGAGGCCGGCTTGGCGGCGGAGATTGGTGAGGTTCCCATCGGCGCCGTGGTCGTTCAGGCCGGTAAAATAATCGGTAAGGGATATAATCGGCGTGAAACGGATCAGGACGTCACGGCACATGCGGAAATTCTGGCGATACGCGCTGCTGCCCGCTATCTTGGCACTTGGCGTTTAGATGATTGTGACCTCTATGTAACTCTTGAACCGTGTCACATGTGTGCTGCCGCCAGCGTCCAGGCTCGCATTCGACATATATATTTTGCCGCCGCTGATCCCAAAGGCGGTGCCATCTCATCCGTAGACAGTTATCTCGACAACGTAGCTACATTTCACTCGGTTGGCTGGACAGGCGGTTTGCTGGCCACGGAAAGCACCAAGCTGCTACAGGATTTTTTTCGCCTGCTGAGAGAGCGTAATAGAAATATCGATCGATCCTTAGGCAGCAAAGGGGCGCGACTGCGTTGGCGTAAGGGTGAAGATACTAATCGGGAAGATCCTTAATAGGAAGAACCGGATATTCAAAAGCTTGATTCCGGGACAAGGAATATATCACAAATTTTCGCACCGGAAGACCTGTTGCGGCGGCCACGGACCAGGCATATATTTGCCCCTGTATCAGGTAGCGCTCCTTGAGTTTTAACTCAGCAGCGGTATGGTCGTCAGGCAGTCGGTCGGACTTAAAGTCGACAATGACAGCTTCGCCGCGATCAATATACCAAAGGTCGATAATTCCCTGAACCAGTGTTTTGTCGTGTCCGTCGGCTGAAACAGGCACGGCATTAGGATTCTTGGTCAGATAATACAGATGATCGTTCGGTAGAGCCAGGGTAAAAGGCATCTCGCGCCAAAATGAATCGGCGGCAATTATGGTGGCGGCTAAATCGGAATTGACGAAATTAAGCACAGATTCTGCGCACCCTTCAGCGAGGATTAATTCATCCGGGGTCAGAAGTTTATGTCGAAGCAGCGTATCTATTAGGTTATTTACCGACGCAAGCCCGGATTTCCGTGCTTCGGCTATGTCAATATGTTCAAGTAAAGTGTGAATGATAACACCGCGTCGGAGCGCCTGTTCTCTCCCTGTGGCACTTTCTTCGGGTATAAACAGATCCTCAATTTCGAGGCTTACCGGCGCATATAGATGTAGCAGGCTGTCAATCGAGTAAGGAGATTCTTCGCTAAGCGCCTCACTGAGGTCGGCATTGCGCTTGATCTCCGAAATAGACAGTTTAAGCGCTTGTTGCGTACCGGCGAGATACGGATAGGTCTGAGGCGACGGCATATGCAGCGGATCGGTGCGCAGATATCCTATCGAATCCTCCGTATTTGCCGCGAGTTCGGAAGCGTTATCGCTTAAGCGTTCGGCAACATATTCCTCGGGAGTTGAGCCTGATTCTTTACTTAACAGTTCTGAGTAAGGCAGACTCTCCGGCAAAGCGTACAATGAAATCACCCATGTCGAATTCCAGTCGGGATCTACCGCGCTGACTTCATTCTCAGGACAGTATAATTCGGCAATATTTCTCAGATCTCCTTTTAAAGATGAAGCCGGTACAAGTATTGAGGTTTTATTTGAGCGCGCTACGTCAGGTTCATTCAGCCATTCGCGGAGATTCAGACCGCGGTGTTCGAACAGAGCCGACAGAATAAAGTCCTGCAAACTGCGCGGTGACTGGGTTTCTCCCAGACGCTCAACTTCGGCAAAGCTATCCTCTTTTGATTTGCGGCTGAGCTGTCCGACCAGGTACAGGCGCTCTTCGGCACGTGTCATCGCCACATACAGAACCCGCAGCCTTTCGGCCAGATCCGCCGCCGCTTCCTCTGCCTGAACCATTAGCTTGTGCAGTGACGGCCATTCGGTATAGCCGTTCGGATAGCGACAATCAAATCCCGGCTGTAGATCCTGATTATAAATGACCCGTCCGCTACCCTGATTAGCCCGGAAACCGGCATCCAATTGCAGCAGAAAGACATAAGGAAATTCCAGACCCTTACTGCCGTGATAGGTCATAACTTTGACAGCCTCCTCGGCGGAACCGGATTCTATCGCCATCCTAATACTGCCGGGCAAGTTCTCATGATTGCTGAGATATTCGTCTACGGCGATAATACCGTAATTGCCTTCCCGCTCAATTTGCGCCAAAAAATCCAGGCCTTCGGCGATCTCTTTAAATATGGTTACCGATCCGTCCGACAACTCCAAACGTCTGTAGAATCCCCTACTCTCGAAGATATAGGATAAAACCTCATGTATTCTGCGGGTTTCACACATGTCGCGACATTCGTCCAGCCAAGCCATAAAGCCTTGTAGCTTGGACAGTAGATTTTCCGCCTCGGCAGTTCTGTTCGGCCATTTTTCCTCAATCATTTCCGGGGTAAGGGCAGCGAGGTCGGTGATGGCATGGTAGAAAGGTCGTTCGTCATCATACACCTGACGGAAAAGTAGTAAATCGCCCTCGGAAAAACCGCCTTCATATAAAGGCGCCAACATCGCGGTAGCCAAAGGTATGTCCTGCATCTGATTTGCCAACAGGCTGATCAGAGAGCGCATCAACCTCAGTTCCCAGGTTGCTCGGAAATCGAATTCCAATTTTCCGGAAACCGGAATATGCAACTCCTGTAAGAAACGCGATACGGAACGCAGCATTTCGTTAGTTGAAACCAAAATCGCGCAATCGTTGAAACTGACGTTTTCTTCCCGAACCAGGCGCAGTATCTCTCGGGCGGTGATATATATTTGTTTATTGCGTTTTTCAAGGTTCAGAAGTTTGCTGTCCGACAGGATGGGGGTAGCCATCGCTTCTGTATCATCATTCTCATTGTCCGGCTCCTCGGTCTCATCATTAAATCCACCGGACGGACGCGGCGTATCCTCCTTCCCTTCTTCTGTTACCAGTATGAGGCGGGTATTCAATAGGTTGTCGGGATTATCGGCTCGGAACGGCATCAAAGCATGACCGTCGGAGTAATCAATGCCGGCAATCTCTTCGGTCATTAAACGGAGAAATATATCATTGATGCCCGCCAAAATACCTGCCCGGCTACGGAAGTTCGTATTGAGATAGTAGACCCGCCCGTCGGGTTTTTGATCGCCCTTTGACCAACCTAACAACTTATCCAGGAACAGGCTCGGGCGCGCCTGGCGAAAGCGATAAATACTTTGTTTTATATCGCCGACTCTGAAGATCCGTTCAATGCCGGTAGCCGTCAGGATGGCCTCTTGAATGCCGCTGGTATCCTGGTACTCATCAATATATATCTCATCATACGCCCTGACGAACTCGGCACGTATTTCCGGTTGACGCAATAATTGCAGGGCATAGTGCTCAAAGTCGGAGAAATCAATCTCGCCCCGCTCCTGCCTCGTTTGGATAGCTGTTTCATCCGCTGCCAACGTCAGACGGAAAAGTTCTCGCAAAGCCGGCAGCATCAGCTTTATATCGGCTTGCACCTCTTCGGCGGAACGCAGAAAGACCGGTTGTATGCGCGGATCCCGTCCCGCATCCCGATATCTGGTGGAGCACTGTCCGGTCAACATATATATAATATCAGCCGGTGTGCTTTCCTTGAGTAGGCGCGTGAGTTCATTTCGTCTTTGCGTGGCTTCCGGTTTACCGCTACTACGTCTTAAGCTAGCCAATGCGCTGTCAGACCAAAAAGTAAGAAATTCCTGTCCGAATTTATATAATTCGTTCCATAGATCAAAATATTCAATCGGGCTTTTTTGCTCTGATCCGCTTGCGCAAAGTCCGGATAGAGATCTAAGGCGGTGTAGGCAGGCCTTGATGTCTTCACACAGAAGAACATCCTTCTCCTCATTATCACGATCCTGTTTTGTCGCGGGTCTGATGTTATAAGGATAAAAGCATGGCGGGCCGGAGTTTAAGAGTTCCTCGACCTGCAGTAAGTCCGATTCAGCTTTAGTCAGTATATTAATAAAGATGTCGAGAAAAAACTTGTATTCCCGTCCGCTGCCCGGATTTTCAAGACTTTCTTCTAGGTCAGACAAATTCCGCCGACAATGCTCACGGTAATCAGGTAGAGAGCGTAGACGTAAATGCAAATCAGTCATTAATGCCCGCAGCGGCTCATCGTTGCGGGATCCCGAATATGTGTCCAATAATTGATAGAAATCACAGTCTTCTTCCCTGGAATCTTCCGTCGCGGCGTAGGCACTCTTTAGAGTAGCATTGACGGACTCGGTCCAGATCAGCTCGCCGGTCAGCGGTTGGATTACCCTGGGGTTGAGCGGCAAGAGAGGATTTCCCTCCGCATCGGTCAGACAATGGGCATATCTGCGGATGAGTTTGAAACAGAAAGAGTGAATCGTTGAAACGGAAGTTTGACGTAAAACGGCCAACTGCGTATTGAACCAACCCAGATCTTCGCCGACAGCCCGTTTACGAGCTTCCAGCAGAGCCGACTCTATCTTGTCTCGCATTGAAACGGCGGCGGCATCGGTAAAAGTCAGAACCAGAACCCGGCGTAAGTCCAACTCACGTCTGCCGAGGCGGCGGATTATTCGCTCCGTCAGAACCGTGGTCTTGCCGGAGCCTGCCGCGGCGGTGACGAGAATTTGGCCCGGATCGGCAGATATTACGGTTTCTTGTTCAGGTGTGAACTTCATACTTCTCCGCCCTCCTCTTCACTCTCCGATTGATCTGCCAGCAATCCCGCGAAATTTTTGGCACTGATCTGTTGATCATCCTCTGTCCGAGCTGAGACGACAATCCCCTCTCGGAGCGGTTCGTTGACCGGACAGATGCTTCGATATTCGCAAAAAGTACAGGGTGCTTGATTGGCAAAAACCCGCGGCAACGGCGCATATTCTCCTGTGGAAATACGCCGGAATGTGTTTACGACTTGTCGGAGTGTGTGAGTTTCGAGTCGACTGATAGTTTCGGTGCTTTGCTTTAAAGAACTAAGGGTACCGTGTGATTCCAGCTGTTGCGCTTCGTCCTCCGGAGTTGCGGGACGATTGAGCTTTACTATATGTCGTTCCACCTGCAAATATGCCATATCCATAACCGGCTCGAGGAAGCTTTGGTTGGTGACCATGCTATAGATCGGCAATTGTAAATCAACGGCTCTATACAGGGCGGGGTAACTGATGCGTTTATTTCCGGTCTTATAGTCTATCAGGCGGTAGCCGATCAGTCGGTCATTTTCATAAGCCGCATCGATTCGGTCAATAACGCCGGTTAGAAGGATCTCCCGGCCGTCAGGCATAAGTATAGGAAAAGGTTTGACAGAACTGTCGCGTCGGCCGAAGCTCCACTCCGAGGCCAAGGGAAGAAAATGGAGTTTACTTTGCGTCCTTTCAGGCGACTCGTCGAAGAGCAAAGTATTCCAAGATGCTTTTTCCGTGTTGGGCCAGGACTTTATCCGCGAGGCATTCCCCCACTGCTGGCGAAGTTGCGGAAAAGTAGCCATCAGGAGATGGCGAATTCGGCGCCTGCCGTCACCGGCGGCATCACGATCGAAGAATATGGCGTACCGGGGCTCGTCATCGGCGGCGGCAGTGATATAAGCATCTATGAAGGCGGACAACTCTCGGGGATTTTCAGGGAGCCAGGCAGACAGGACGAGCTCAACATCACTCGGTGAATGTTCCCGGATTTTGTCGATCAAGTCGCTGACCGCCCTATCCAAAACCTCATGAATCAGACTTCCCGTCAAATCGTATCCCAACTCGTATACCGGCCTTATCTCAAGACCGAGGATCTGCGCCAGGAAATAATTGTAAGGGCAGGAATTATATCTTTCCAAGCGGCTGACGCTCAAAGTTCTCGGTATCCTCAAAAGTTGTGCGCTGATTCTTCCCGAAGCGGTTTTCGGCGTGCGTAGCCTCGCCCCTCCACGCTCAAGCTCGCGCCATACCTGCTGATTCGGATTATCCGTCACACTGCGGCGAAGCAGATGCTGCCACATCGGAGCCAGACAACGCACATCACTCCTGGTTGTGGGCAGTTCGCTCAAAGGCAGAACAACCGGCTTTTGCGATGCTATCGACTCGGCGCCGATCATCGCCGGCGGAGATATTTCCGGCTGATCCGTGAGTAGGTAGAGCTTTTCGCTACAAGCCTGTTCCAAGCCGCGTATATTGGTTGCAGCCAAATAATATATATTTTCGCTGTCTATCGGCAGGTCGACACCAGTCTGTTCACGCAGAAAAGTTTTTTCTTCATCTCTGAGGAAGGCGGTGTCGTTAACGCTGATCGGAAAGTTTTCATCATTCACCGAGAGAAGAAAAACAGCGCGGTAACGTTGCGTCGACACTTGTTGCAGATTACCGACAAAAACCTCATCTAAATGCGCGGGTATTAATTCCGCTTCCAGATTCAGAAGAGCTTCGGCAAAAATTTCCTTCATCTCAGCGAGATCGCACACCATTTCGGGGCTGACTTCGACAAACAAGCGCAACAACAGATTCATCTGCTTCCAGGAGCGGCTGTATCCCGCGGCGGCGGTTACATTGCCCTTCGTCTGCTCTTTATTCATAAGAGCGCGAAGTTTCTCTTCAATGTCGAATTCCCGGAGCAGTGACAGAATTTCATGCGCCCATGCCCGACAATCCGCTTTTACCGGCCAACCCGCGATTTGTGATACCAGTGGGTAAAGCTTTTCCGTCAATTCGGCTCTGAGAATCGGTAAGATATCCTCCGATACCCCTGTCGCGCGTTCTAGGGTAAAGAGTTTCTCCCCTTCATTTCCCTCTGCCAGCCAGATATTATCGATAAGGTCAGCCGTTTGCCTATCTATTCCAAGAAGAGGGGAATAGAGTAAGGGGCGCAAATTGAGTCTTCGCATGCCGCGGGAACGCAGTTGCAGGCAGTCCGCGATAAAACGCCCCAAGACAAGATTTGTCAGTAGAGAAGCGGATTGGAAAAAGGCCGGTATTCGGCTCATTGCCAGACTGTCGCTAAGGGCGGTAAGCAGGTCGATATTACCGTCCACGGCGACGGCAATGTCGCGATACCGAAAATTTTGTTCGAAAACAAGACGGCGAATCTCTCCGGCTAGCCATTCGGTTTGTGCGCGCAGATTAGGCGTCGGAACAAAATAATATTCTTCTCCCCTGTCTACTGCGGAACCGGCATCGTCCGGTATCTCTTTAGCAGTTAACTCCAAGGACTCGAGCTTAAAAGAAATCGGAGAGTCGTAGAAAGACAGAGCGGTGCGCCAGGCAAAATAATCGCCCGGGTTGATATAATTCTCCGCAGTGTTATCAGGAGAGATCACACCTGTCGGGAGAGTCAAAGTAACTGAATCGGTGAGTGATTCCAGCAATTCGATTAATTTAAACTCTTGGGGCGTAAACAGACGATCCTCCCCGAAACCGGCTATCCAAACAGTGCTCTCTTTCAACTGAAAGTAGTAACGTCGCTCAAGAGCGGAGGTCGGCTCGTGTGAGCGCCAGGAGGTTAATTTACTAATCAGCCAATCAAAAAGCCCGGCAGTATCGAGAAGTTCCTTTTCACACAGAGTAGCATTCCAGGTCGGCAATATAATTGCCAAATCGGCCAGCTTTCGTTCCAATATAGATTCCGGAGTCAAATCGGCAGCGACTTGAGTTAAATGCTCGGTACTGAGACCGTAGCGATTGAAATCACCGATAATGTGAAGGATTTCTTCGGTATAGCCGCTCTTTCTGATCATATTGCCCAGAAGGCGCAGTTTGCCGTCTGTGTGCAGCTCGGAGATCAGAGCGCGTAATAATACCCGTTGCTCCATTATGTTTAAAATGCGCGCGCTATTGCCGCCGCAACCGGAAAAAATCTGTGCCGCCAGACGTCTGAAGCTGAGCACTCTGGCAAACAGCATGCTTCCGCCCGGCATCAGCTCCAAAGAGCGTGCTTCGACGGCAAGCGTACGGATATCCGGAACCAGCACCAGCGCCTCGGGTCGCGGCCATTTCCTTTGCGAATCAACAACTTCGCGAATTGCCCCGTCAATCAGATCATGCCGTTTTGGCGAATAAACAATGCGCATTTCTAGTCTCTTTTACCCTGTCCGGTCGCCTGTCGAATAGCCGCTATTTGCGATATGAGCATCGCCGCAATCATCAAAACAATACCGATATATACCCTTAAAGAAAGACGCTCTTCAAGAAAGATTCGTCCGCCGATCACGGCAAAAACAGCCTCAAGGCTCATTATTATCGCTGCGTGTGAGGGCGAGGCCTGATCCTGAGCAATTACCTGGAGCGTGAAGGCAATTCCCGTCGAGGCAATCCCGGCATAAAGCAGACTGGGCAAAGCAGTTAAGAGATGTTCCCAGATAATTTGGTAATGACCAAAAAAGATAATGAGCAGTGAGATTATTGCCGGAACCAAATTCTGGAGCACCGCTATCTTAAGCGAATCGCAGGTCGGATTAACTCTGCTGATAACGATAATATGTAAAGCGAAAAATATTGCCGACGCAATCAACATTAATTCACCGCTGCCGAAACTGCCTCCGGACTTAAAACTAACCAAAAAAAGACCGACCAGGGCTATAATACTTCCGATAATATTGCCCACATGCAGGCGATCTTTAAAAAACAAGCCGAGAAAAGGCACAATTACAACATATAATCCGCTGATGACCCCGGCTGTACCGGCATCGGCCGTTTCGAGAGCAGTTTGTTGTAGGAGCCCGCCGATAGCGACACATATACCCGCAATTATTCCTCCCGGTATCGCCAGTCGCCATTCCATCCAATTGGCTTGTGGCGGAACACGCATCCGCCAGTGATCATCCGCATCTTCATAGGCCTTAATAGCCACTTCCGGATCAAGATCTCGCTTACGGCACTCACTTACAAATTTATTTAGTTCGCGTTCCCAGCGCTTGTGTCGATAGAGAGATACCGGCCAAATGAAAATGGTGCCCAATGTGTAGCGAAAAAAATTGAATACCGGTGCGGGTAAGTAATCGGCGCCAATACTTTGTGCCACATAATTCATCCCCCATATGAGGGCGACAAGTAACAAAATAGAATCGGCGAACCAGACTTTTTTACGGGTTAAACTCATTCTCTCATCTACCTCACTGATAAATTATTTTACCAGTATTGTGAAAACTGTGCTATTCTTAGTATGCTTTCACAACAGGTAGCAGTTGTGACTTAACCTTAGAAAGGCTTTGATTATGAGCGATCTGTCAAAACTCCCGGAATTTGATTCCTCCGGGAAAAAAATACCTCTGCGTTATCGTCGTTTGGTTGCCGGTCCGACAGTAAAGCGTGGCCTGTTGGGGCACTTATTCCTTGCGTGCGGAATGTTTGTCAGCCGTTTGCACGCGAAGATTATAGGTCGGGGCATGGAGAATATTCCCGAGACCGGTCCATGTGTCATTGCCGCCAACCACGAGACCTACGTTGATGGAATGTGGATTATGGGTTTGCTTAACAGGGAACAATTTAAACGAACGCGTGCGCTGGCCGCTCAGGATCTGGCCTGGGAGCACGGCTTTTTCGGTCGAGTTGTTTTAAGAGGCGGCAACTGCATTCCTATTGACCGAAAAGGCAATCCCGCCCGCGGTCTGATTCAAGCCACCAGAGCCGTGCGTTCCGGCGATATTTTGATTATTCATCCGGAAGGAACCAGAACAAGAGACGGCTATCTCTGTGAGATGCAAAAGGGAGCCACATTTGTGGCCTTTAAGGCCAAGGCTCCCCTTATTCCCTGCTTTATCGACGGCGGATTTGAAGTTTTCGGCGCTCACCATAAAGTCCCGCACTTCAACGGTCTTTTCCGCCCCCGCCATCGCGTCATCGTAACCTTCGGCAAACCGATGCATCCCGAGAACTACGCTGACGCCAACGAAATGCACGATGCCATGAGTGCATGGATGGACGAAATGTTCGCCAAAAAGGAGATTACGCGCGTTTACCGCTGATCTTATTTAAGATTCTCGGAAATGCGCCGAGTTTCATTGGCTATCGCCAATTCCTCATTGGTCGGGATAACCAGAATCCGGGCGGCGGAGCGCTCTAACGAGATATCCATCTCGGCTCCGCGCGGTACCTCGACATTTTTCTTCTCATCTATTTCAATGCCCATGAATGCGAGATTGCGCACGCTCTGACTACGAACCGACGGCGTATTTTCGCCGATACCGGCTGTAAAAACCACCGCATCTACCCCGCCCAAAGCCGCGGCATATGCTCCGATATATTTGCGGCAGGAGTAGCTAAACATATTCAGTGCGAGCTGAGCTCGTTCGTTGCCTTTCTCCGCCTCCGCACATAAGTCACGGAAATCACTGCTGACTCCGGAAATTCCCAGCACACCCGACTTCTTATTCAAGATGAAATCGATATTTTCAATTGTTAATTCCGGATCACTATCCATGAGGTATTTAATGATGGCCGGATCAATATCACCGCTACGCGTACCCATAGGGACACCTGCAAGGGGTGTCATTCCCATCGACGTATCGTAGCATTTACCGTTTTTGACGGCGGCAATTGAAGAGCCGTTGCCCAAATGGCAGGTGATGATTTTCAATTCATCAAAGGGACGATTCAACAGTACTGCTGCCCGCTCAGCCACGAATTTATGCGAAGTTCCGTGGAAGCCGTAGCGTCGCACACCGTAGTTGCGATAGTACTCATACGGAACGGCGTACATATACGCCTCCGGGGGCATTGTCTGATGGAAGGCGGTATCAAAAACCGCAACTTGTGGTATCCCCGGCATTACTTTCTGGCAAGCTTCTATTCCCGCAAGATTAGCCGGATTATGCAAAGGTCCCAGAGGTATGCAGTCACGAATTGCTTCAATAACCTCGGGGGTGACCAAATATGAGCCGGCAAATTTTTCACCGCCGTGGAGAACTCTGTGGCCGACCGCGCGGATCTCGTCCATCGATTTGAGCACCCCGTGTTCCGCTCCGGTTAAAATCGCCAACACCTTACGGATTGCGGTTCCGTGCTCGGGCAATTCATAATCTATAATGACGGAATCGTGGCCGGTACGTTGGTGCTTTATAAAGGAAGAGCGCAGACCAATGCGTTCCGCAATGCCCTTGGCGATGATATTCCCATCATCCATGAGTTGATACTTCAGCGAAGAGCTCCCCGAATTAATCACAAGTATTAACATTAGATAACCTCCATAATATAATATATACAGTACCGGTTTGGCACTACAGTATTTTAACGATTTCCTGCCTGAACGGCGGTAATGGCGACAACTCCGACCACATCTTCGGCGGAACATCCGCGCGACAGATCATTTACAGGGGCGGCAATACCTTGAGTAATCGGACCGTAGGCAGCGGCTTTAGCCAGACGCTGAACCAATTTATATCCGATATTCCCGGAGTTCAGATCGGGAAAGATTAAAACATTGGCTCGACCGGCAACTTGGCTGTTAGGTGCCTTCAGAGCGGCAACCGACGGTATAATTGCGGCATCCAGTTGCAACTCACCTTCAACGGCGAGTTCGGGATTTTCTTCCTTGACCAGACAGGTCGCCCGGCGTACTTTGTCAACCATATCGCCTTTAGCCGATCCAAGAGTCGAAAAGGAGAGCATCGCGACTCTGGGCTCATCCCGAAGCAGAGTGCGATAGGATTCGGCCGAAGCCAGGGCGATCTGCGCCAATGCGGCTTCGTCCGGATTCTCGATCAATCCGCAGTCGGCAAAAACGAAAGTGCCGTTATTTCCCAACTCGCAATCCGGAACTTCCATGACAAAGAATGTGGACACTAATTTGGTTCCCTGAGCTGTCCGCAGAATCTGCAGAGCAGGACGCAGGGTGTTGGCCGTTGAATTTACCGCGCCGCAGACCATTCCGTTCGCTCTTCCCGCACGAACCATCATAACGGCATAATAAACGGGGTTTTTAAGCTGTTCGATCGCCTGTTCGAGAGTAACCCCTTTTGACTTCCGCAACTCGCAGAAATCGGCGGCATAGGCATCTTTAAATGAGTCTTTAAGGGGGTCAACCACTTCCACACCGCTCAGATCTACCGAGAGGTTAGCTGCGGCCTCAAGTGTGGCCTCGCTATCTCCGGTAAGAATTATGTCCGCAATTCCCTGTTTACGAATTTCGGCTACGGCCTTAAGAATACGGCTGTCCGTCGATTCGGGCAGCACGATTCTCTTTCGATTGGCTTTTGCTTGCGCAATGATTCCGTCGATAAACTTCATGTTTAAAAACCTCTTCCCCGTTGTTTCTGTGAGCAACTTTCGCTCACTATTTTCTGTGAATGAGTATAGCAGATTTTGCGGCTACGGTGCGACAAATTAGACGAAGGAGATTATGAACGTTACAATGTAGCCATGAAAGTCGTCGGAATAATAGCGGAATATAACCCGTTCCACAACGGCCATCAGGCTCAGCTGGAATACTGTCGCCGCGAAGCGGGAAAGGACGCGGGAATTATCGTGCTCCTTAGCGGCGATTTTACTCAACGCGGCCTCGTTGCCTGTCTTCCGCCGACAGTTAGAGCGGACTTTGCCTTACGGGGCGGGGCAGATTTGGTTCTGCAACTACCTCTGCTGCACTCGCTATCTTCGGCTGAAGGTTTTGCGCGGGGCGCGGTCGAGACTCTGGCCGCTACCGGGATCTGTTCGGAAATCATTTGCGGCGCCGAGCATTCGGAACGGAGCGATCTGGAAAAAATTGCTGATTTGTTGGCGGAAGAACCGGAAGAATGGCGCCGGGATCTATACGCCGGCTTGGAGGAAGGGCTGGGCTTCGCAGCCTCCAGGAGCAGAGCAACCGCAGCCGCATTACCGGATCTTTCCGAAGTAGCAAATATTATGAGGCAACCTAATAACATATTAGCGATAGAATACTTAAAGGCAATTCATCGCCTCGGTCTGTCGGAAAAGCTGTCTCTCCGTACACATCCGCGTTTCACCCGAACGGACAATGATGAGTTTTCCACTGCATCCAGTACACACATACGAGAACAAATTCGCAAGAACTTTCAGCAGCCGTCGCACCTGCTACGGGAGATTTCCCCATACGTGCCTCCGTATGTTTTAGGCGCTATTCTAAGCGGTTTAAAATGCCGTTGTGATCGACTGCCGGGCGATTACTGGTGCGACAATAGGGATCTTACCGCGCTTCTGGTCAGTCGTCTGATTACGGCAAGCGCCGATGAACTTTCGGGCTACAGCGGTTTCACTGACGGTCTGGCGGAACGTGTGATCAAATGGCGGGACAGCCTGTTTACAACGCCGACACCGAATATTGCCGCACTGGCCGGCGCGCCTGACATTGCCGATCCGGATGCATGGAAGAACGGCTTTAATGACTTCGCCGATCAGCTCCAGGCTCGCAACTTGCCAATATCGCGGATACGCCGCGCATTTTTGGCACTTCTTCTCAACATCGAAACTGCTGATCATGAACCGCAAGCGCTGAAACCGACCTATTTGCGACTACTCGCGGCCAATAAACGCGGCAGGTATCTTCTGCGTCTGATGCGTCACAATGCTACCCTGCCGATCATTTCACGTCCGGTGGAAGCGGGTACGATCGCCGGAAAATCCGCCTCTGCCGCTCGCCAATTGGATATCGACAGACGCGGTGTCCAACTGCGACAAACCGTTTGTCTCTCCCCGGCTCTATGAACGCGGATTGTAATTGCGTGCTATAATCAGTGGAGAATAAATTGCTGTTGCGAACTGACAGCTTAAAAAGGAAAGAATATGAGCGAGCAAAGCCGAAACGCTGCCAATACAGTCGAACTGCCGAATGCCGTACCTGAAAAGCCCGTGAACAATTATCATTTGATCCGCAACGATCCCGCTTTTGACAATGTTTACGACGAGTTGCTTGCCCGCGGTTACATTGCCCAGTCCACGGATGAGGATGCGATACGCGAGTTGCTGAAAGAGCCGGGAACGACCTTTTATATAGGTTTTGATCCGACTGCGGACAGTCTGCATATCGGCCATTTTATTCCGTTGATGATTATGGCTCACCTTCAAAAAGCCGGACATCGCCCGATCGCTTTGATCGGCGGCGGAACGGCGGCGATAGGCGATCCTTCCGGTCGCAATGACATGCGTCAAATGATGAGCCTGGACACTATTAGAGAGAACGGCGAACTTTTCCGCCGGCAGTTGTCAATACTGTTGGACTTTTCCGCGGACCGGGCAATCATGGTCAATAACGCCGATTGGCTTCTCAATTTGAATTACGTATCGTTTATTCGCGATGTCGGCGCCCACTTTTCGGTTAATCGCATGTTGGCCGCGGAATGCTACAAGAGCCGTCTGGAAGAAGGACTTACCTTTTTAGAGTTTAACTACATGCTGATGCAGGCCTATGACTTCCTTGTGCTGAACCGCAAGTATAACTGTCAGATGCAGCTCGGCGGGAACGATCAGTGGTCAAATATCATTGCGGGCACGGAATTGATTCGCCGCAAGGAGAATCGGCGTGCCTTCGGTCTGACACTTAATCTATTGACCACCAGCAAAGGCGACAAAATGGGCAAAACCGCCGGCGGAGCGGTGTGGCTTGATGCGGATAAATTCCCGGTATTTGATTTCTACCAGTATCTGCGTAATATTGATGATGCCGATGTTATCAATGCCTTAAAGCTACTCACTTTTGTACCTTTGGCCGAAATAGAGGCGTATGCTAAATTCACCGGCGAACAGCTGAATGAAGCGAAGATGCGCCTGGCTTTTGAGACCACGCGTCTGATCCATGGCGAGGCGGCGGCCTTGGCGGCCCAGGAACAGGCACGCCAACTCTTCTCAGCAACAAAGGGTGCCGCTCTCGACACTGAAAGCCTCCCGACCACAACATACAAATCGGAGGAATTAATTCAGGGAATAAATATCGTTGACGCCCTTTGTGAGACCGGGCTGACCAAGACGCGCAGTGAGGCGCGTCGTCTGATCGATCAGGGCGGTGTCAGTGTCAATGAGATAACCGTGCCGGATATTTCCTACAACATAACCGAAGCTGACCTGCGGGACGGAGCTGTTGTAATTCGTCGGGGCCGTAAAAATTACCACCGCATAATTGTTCAGTAATTTCTGTATGAGCCGAAACGAAAACGCAAAAAGCCGGTCCAGTTTTCGACCGGTCTTTTCTATATTCTGGTTATTTTACAGGTTATAAGGTTATATTTCTAGGCCTGGGCTTCTAGGGCGTTAACCTGGCGGGTCAAACGCGACTTATGGCGCGAAGCGGCGTTGCGATGAATCCGACCCTGTGAGGCGGCTAAATCGACCGTTGCGATGGCTTCTTTCGCCAAGACGGCGGCATTTGGATCGCCTTCTCGAATGGCTCTATATGCTTTCCTCAGCATGGTACGCGTTTGGCTACGCTTCATCTTGTTAGCCAGCGTCTTTTTCTCGTCCGAGCGCACCCGCTTAATAGCAGATTTAATATTTGGCATGCACTTACCTCCTATATGCTTACAGTCGGGGGATTTTACCACAAGTTTGCGAGTGACGCAAATTTGATAATTTATCGTGGACTTATGGTGATTCCCGACACTAAGGCGGCAAATTTGCCTTCTTTTATTCCCGGAACCAGCATCAGCTCATTCAGATCACGGAAGCCTCCTCTGCTCTCCCTAAATTCGATAATTTTCGCCGCGGTTACTTCTCCGATTCCAGGCAGAGTCATAAGAGCTTTCATATCGGCGTGGTTAATATCCACCTTAGCTTTTTCCTGACGGTTGCCTGCCGTGTTGATAGCATACGTATACTCATGTGCGCTTAATTCAAGCGGTTGAACCCATTTATCAATGATTCTAAGCATTTCCGAGATCTCATGATTTTCCTTCAAAGTAGCGACGTCCGCTTCGGAAGGGATATAAATCATCGTATGACTGATCAGGAGTTGCGCCAGATTAATATACTGTATGCTCGCGTCTGTAGCGGCACCTCCGGCGGCCTCCAGCGCATCGATTAGGCAGGAACCGGCTTTGAGTGTATACACGCCCGGCTGAATTACCGCGCCGGTTACGTAGACTTTCACCAGCTCGCGCGGGCCAGAGGTGCTCGTTGTTCGTTCGGTCTCGGTATGTACGGATGTATTTGTTGTCGTTCCCGTCTTGCCGACGGGAGTATCTGCTGTAGTGAGATTTTCTCCGCCCTCTACGGAACCTTCTACCGTCAAAAGCGCGGAATTACGATTTGTGTACCACAGAACAAAGGTTAAAACGCTGACCAAAAGTCCTATTATCAGCAAAATTCGGAGAAGACGATCTCCGAATGCCGGATCCCGCTTCTTTTTAAACATAGACGCCACCTCCCAAGTTTAATCGGTCCGGATCTATGATAGGATCGGTCAGAACTTGGATGTGGCTCTGTTTTTCGACAAAAACCTACAAATTATTTGCCTTGCCAGAGGCGTTCCAGACTATACAGAGAACGACTTTCGCGGTCAAAGATATGAACCACAACATCAAGGTAATCGATCAGTATCCAATGATCGTTGTCCTTCCCTTCGACATGTTTCGGTTCTCTTTGCAGTTTTTCACTGACAGCTCTTTGAACTTCATCGGACAGAGCGCGCACATGTCGTGACGAAGTTCCGGAAGCCAGGACAAAAAAGTCGGCCAGAACGGTATTCTTGCTAACATCGATAGAGAGAATATCCTCCGCCTGACGTTCATCCAAAATCTTCGTGATTACCTGCAGCAGTTCTTCAATTCCTTTACTCAATTAGTTTCCTCCTTGCTTTTTTTATTACGGATAAAATAGCCGATAATTTGCGGTGTCGGGGGATAAATGGGACGTCCGGCACCTCGATTTTTAGCCTTAATAGCCTCCAGACAAAGAATGGTCGCTTCCGTCAACGAACTGAGAGTCGCCTGTCGAATCGGACTCAGGTCATCGTAAGTGCGCGCAGGTTCTATTTTATCGGCCAAAAAGACCAACATCGTTAAAGGATCGTCGGAAAAAGTCAACGTGCTATGCCAATATATGGCGTTAAGTATAGTCGGGTCGGCGCAATCAAATAACTGCTTTGCAAGTACAGCTCCGGCCGGTCCGTGCCATATTTGCGGAACGTGTAGCATATCCTCGGGAACTTTCCCCATCAGCTCTCGGCAGGCTGATGCGGACAGCGGCTTGGCACAATCATGCAAAAAAGCGGCCAGGGCGACCTGATCCGGGGTCAAGTCAGGTTGATGTATCCGCGCAAGCTTTAAGGCGGTATACATTACCGTGTAAGTATGCAACAAACGCTCTTCCGTCATATATGTCATATAACGGCGTTCAATCATAGCGATCCTTTTCAGCGTCTCGGAGCTGACGCCCGCCATGGGATTGGGCTCCAGATAGGGGGCATTATCGCGGATAAAGCGATCCAGACCGCTCGGAAGGCAGAGTTCCGGTGTTTGCCCTTCAACGGAAAGTTCGGCTGCCGCTACCGTCGCTTGCTCGGAATAGAGCTCATTATCCAAATGTTGGGTATAGTAATAGCGGCGTAGTGCGGTTGACTTGCATCGGGAAATCTTCTCGACATTCAACCATTCGATCGTAAAGCCGTAAGTTCGGCGCAACAGTTCCGCCTGTCGGCTATCCTCCTCAGCCGGCTTTCCGCCGCGCGCCAAAACAAGGAAGGTTACCGCCTTAGCCAGATCCGCGACACGATGCCACCGAGGCAGGTCATAAATAACGTCTGAACCGCAGAGCCAAAAGAATTGCGTCGGCAGAGGAGGAAACTTGACCTGGGGTAAGTACTTATCGGTGTGTAAGAACGTTATTTCGTGTTTTTCGGGATCCGAGACCAATGAGTCGAGATTGGCTTTCAGAGTAACCAGGTCTTGTCCGCCTGTTCCCGAGTCTCTTTTTTTACGGAGGTAGTTGATATCGGCGGAGCGATACGAGGTCGCGGCGTGCAGTTCTTCCAGAAGCTCCGCTGTATATGACGGTTCTACCGACAATGAATCATTAAGGCAGATGCGAACACCCTTCATGTTGCCAAACACCCGCGAACACATAGAAAGACGATATGCCAAAGGCGCGGCATCATACAACGACTTCAGGGGCTGGTTGCCTGCCGGCAGAACCCATACTTCATCTACTTTAGGATGGTCCAGAGCGGATTTTATCAGGTGCAAATGACCGTTATGCGGCGGATCGAAACTACCGCCCAGCAAGGCAACGCTAAATTGCTTCTTTTCCCTTGATAGCTTACCCATGTTTAATGCCTAAAATGGCGACGACCGGTAAAAATCATCGGTACACCCAATTCATTACACGCCCTAATCGAATCCTGATCTTTCAGTGAGCCGCCGGGTTGGACAATCGCCGCAATCCCCGCCGCAGCTGCCGCTCGGACAGAGTCGTCAAAGGGGAAAAAGGCATCGGATGCCAAAACCGCCCCCACGGCCTCCGTACCGGCCTGTTTCAAAGCTAATTCAACCGAAGTTATCCGGTTCGGCTGACCGGGACCGATCCCCAGGGTTTGCCCGTTTTTGACCACCACTATGGCATTGGATCGAACATGCTTAACCACTGTCATGCCGAAATAAATATCCGGCATCAGCTCCGGCGGAGGCGCTAAATCGGTAACCACACGTATATCGCTATCGGTCAACAATGCATTATCACGCTGTTGAAGTAACAGACCACCTCGCAAATCTTTGAGCATATAGGCGTTGAGAGGTGAGATAAAACGGGGCGTTTCCGCTGATTTCTTTTTGCCGGCCAGGGCCGGTAATCTGAGAATGCGCAAATTCTTCTTTTCCGTCAAGATATTTAAGGCTTCCTCCTCAAAATCCGGTGCGACAATGACTTCCAGGAAGATCGCGGCGGCGCTTTCGGCAAATTCGCGAGTAACGGTTCGGTTTGCGGCAACAATGCCGCCGAAGATGGAAACCGGATCGGCTTGCCAGGCTTTATACCATGCCGTGAAAATGTCTTTACCGATGCCCACGCCGCAGGGATTGGCATGCTTTACGGCGACAACAGCCGGCTGTGAGAATTCTTGGACCAAATCAATTGCTGCCTGCGTATCGGCATAGTTGTTATACGACAAAGTCTTGCCGCCCAACTGGTCCGCCATTATCAGACTATCATCCGGCGGGAGAGGTTCTTTATAAAGAGCCGCTGTCTGATGGGGGTTTTCGCCATACCTCAGAACATCATGACGTTCATATGTTATTGTCAATTTTTCGGGGAACTTCGCCGCAACATCTGTGAATCCGACCTCGTTCGCTTCCCCTACCTCGAGATCTTCATTGCGACGGAACCATTGCCCAATCATTGCATCATACGCTGCGGTGCGGTCATAGGCTTTGCGCGCCAGGTATCGGCGTAGTTTTAAGCTCGTTTCTCCCCCGCTACGCAATTCGGACAGAACCGCCGCATAATCGCTCGGATCGGTCAGAACCGTGACATATGCAT
>JAAZIX010000077.1 GCA_012800655.1 Clostridiaceae bacterium
GTTGGTGTAGAGAGGGTTTTTCCGCTACATTCGCCACGCGTGGAAGGTATACAACGAGTCAGACGCGGTAAAGTAAGACGGGCGAAGCTCTATTACTTACGCGATCGGGTCGGTAAGGCCGCACGCGTCAAAGAGAAGTTAGTGTTGAGGCAACCGAAATAATCAGCACCCCTCAAAGTATCATTCTCACCCTCCTGTTTCGGGAGGGTGACGGGTGAGACGAAGCGCAGAGTGTCGGCAGCGATACTCTGTTGTTTTATTCACAGGTTTTGGACAAAAAATGACAAAGCTCAATCTCAATTGGTTTCCGGGTCATATGAGCCGGACTTTGCGCGATATCGGTACCAAGCTGCCCTTGGTCGATGTCGTGCTGGAGATTCGCGACGCGCGTATACCCGTGGCGAGCGGCAATCCGGAACTGGTGCGCATTTGCGCCGGCAAACCGCTGTTGACGGTTCTGAGCAAGGCGGATCTGGCCGATCCGGAGATTACCGTAGCCTGGCAGGCGCATTTCCGGAACAATGACGAGCAGTGGAATGACGCCGGGCGGATTGAGGCGATCGATTGTCGGAGCATGCGTGACGATAAGCGGGTCTTGGAACTGGCTGCCGAGCTGGCCGAGCCGATTCTGGAACGTGAGCAGCGGCAGGGGCGATTGCGTCGGCCGGTTCGCCTTCTGGTGGTCGGTGTGCCCAATTGCGGCAAATCGACCTTCATTAATACGATATCCGGACGCCGGGCGACGCGAACCGAAGACCGTCCCGGGGTAACACGCGGCGTACAATGGGTCCGTAGCGGTCGTGTCGAACTACTGGACACGCCGGGTGTGCTCTGGCCGGCCGCCGGTACGGAGCACGGCCAACTATTATTGGCGATTACCGGCGCAATGCCGGATACGAATACCGATGTTGAACTTTTGGCGCGTAAGGCGTTCGCTCTGCTCCGGCCGCGCTATGCCGATCTGATCAGTGAGCGTTATAAGTTGAGTTCCGCCGACTGGGAAGAATACGAGCAGATGTTGGAGATGTATTCTGCCGACCCGCGGATGGATGCCGCGGCTATGGCGACCGACCTGCTTTTTACCCGCGCGGCTCTGCGGCGGGGCTGTTTGCGTACGGGCGGTGAGGCCGACACATCACGCTTTGCCGTAATTTATCTCGACGAATTGCGCGACGGTACGATCGGGCGGATCAGCTTGGAAGCGCCGCCGGAGGCAGAGGATGTCTAAGGCGCGGTTGAGGGTGGAAGAGCGTTATCGTCTTATGGACGCTATCGAAGCCGAGCAACGGGAGCGGGGACTCACTCGTTTGGCCGGGGTCGACGAAGCCGGTCGCGGTCCGTTGGCCGGTCCGGTCTATGCCGCGGCCTGTATTCTGGATCCAAATGTGCCGATTTACGGTTTGAATGATTCCAAGCGTCTTAGTGAACGCAAGCGGGAAGAACTGTTCGAGGTGATTGTCGAGCAGGCGGCGGACTGGGGGATCGGCTGGTCGACCGTGGATGAGATTGAGCATTTGGGTGTTTTAGCGGCGGTACATCTGGCTATGCGCCGTGCGCTGGATCAATTGCGTATGCTACCGGAGATCGTTCTGGTTGATTATGAGCGGATTCCCGGCGTTGATCTACCGCAAATCAATGTTACTAAGGGAGACGCGCGGGTTAATTGTATCGCCGCCGCTTCGATTTTGGCCAAGGTGGCGCGGGATCGCTATATGATCGAACTTGCCGAACGTTATCCCGACTACGGATTTGAAAAACACAAGGGATACGGAACGGCGCAGCATATCGCAGCGATTCGCGAGGCGGGGCCGACTAAGGAGCATCGACGCTCCTTCCTGACTCGGATTTTGCAGCCCGATGCGGCCTCCGCCGAACGAACCTGCGAAACGGGCAAAGAGCAGAGTACCGGCGCCCGATAAGGCGGTGAGCGATATGCCGAACGATGAGCTTTCCAAGCGGGAATTGGGCCGCTATATAGAAGATCAGGCGATTGAGATCTTGCATCAGCGCGGATATACACTTATTCAGCGGAATTGGTGGTTACGGCCATATGGTGAAATTGATATAATCATGAGCAGGGATCGGGCGGTATGCTTCGTCGAGGTGCGAGGACGCCGAATTACGGCTTGTACTGATATTTACGGCGGAGCGGCGGCCAGTCTGAGCGCCGAGAAACTGCGGCGTCTGCGGAACTTGGCTACGGCCTGGTTGCGACGCAACCGTTCCGACGCGCCGGCGGAATTGCTGGCTTTCGCGGCAGAGCACGACAGCTCCGGGCGGATTGTAAATTGGGAGCTGATTCCCATCATGTAGAGAGATTAACAAGGAGGTATGCCACCGCGGGTGGTGACGGAAAAATGGGTAAAAGATATGCGGATATGAACGCCGATGAGCGCAAGACCGAGTTGAAGCACCTGGAAGCGGAACTGGAAGAAGTACGGGCGCGCGGACTGAAGTTGAATATGACGCGCGGTCGTCCGGGTAGCGGTCAACTGGATCAGGTTAACGACCTGATCACAATTCTGTCGCAGGATGACCATCTCTCGGAAGACGGCAGTGATTGCCGGAATTACGGCGGTCTGGAAGGCATTCCCGAAATCCGGCGCGCTTTTGCCGAGGTGTTGGGTATCGACGCGGCCAATGTCATTGTTCAGGACAATTCTAGTCTCAACATAATGTATACGTTGATTCTGCATGCGCTGACCTTCGGCGTGCCGGGAGGCGACGCGCCCTGGGGACAGAATCCCGAACGCGCTTTCCTCTGTCCGGCGCCGGGTTATGACCGCCATTTCGCCATCACGGAACATTTGGGGTTTAACCTGATCACGGTGCCGATGACCGCGACCGGACCCGATATGGATCTGGTGGAGAAACTCGTTGCCGAAAACGCAAATATAAAAGGCATTTGGACGGTGCCGGTCTACAGCAATCCGGACGGAATCGTCTACTCCGAGGAGACCTGCCGTCGTCTGGCGACAATGAAGACCGCCGCGCCGGATTTCCGCATTATTTGGGATAATGCCTATGTGGTGCATCATCTGTACCCGGATCAGCCGGAGCTCTGCGGCAGCGTTCCGGAAATCCTCGCCCTCTGTGCCGAAGCCGGCTATCCCGACCGAGTGTTGCAAGTAGCTTCTTTCTCGAAGGTTACCTTCCCCGGTTCGGCGCCCGCGTGTCTGGCGGCGAGCAGGACCAATCTCGACTGGTATCTCGGACACATTCAGTTCCGTACCATTAACCCGAATAAGATGATGCAGTTGGCGCATGTCCGCTTCCTCGAGAAGCGCGGCGGTATCGCCAATGTTATGCGCGGTCATGCCGACGTACTGCGCCCGCGTTTTGAAATGGTGCTGAAAATACTGCGTGAGAATCTCGCCGGCAGCGGGCTGGCCGAGTGGCATGAGCCGAAAGGCGGCTATTTCATCAGTGTTAATCTGCGCCCCGGCCTGGCTCAGGCGACAGTCAATCTCGCCAAGCAGCTCGGTGTGGCCTTCACGCCGGCCGGTGCGACTTATCCGCGGAATAACGACCCAAATGACAGCAATATCAGGCTTGCACCAACTTTGCCAACTACGGATGAACTGAAAACGGCGATAGAAGTCTTTTGTCTCTGCGTCCGCTATTGCGCACTAACAAAAGGGAATACCAAATGACGACACAAGAGGAGCGCACGAGTTACCGCAGTCCCCTGGGCGTGCGCTATGCCGGTAGGCATATGCGGGAGCTATTTTCTGAGCACACCAAATTCGTCACCTGGCGCAAATTGTGGGTGGCTCTGGCCGAGGCTCAGCATGAACTCGGCCTGGATATCTCCTCAGAGCAAATCGCGGAGATGCGCGCCAATGTCGAGAATATCGATTATGAATATGCCGAGGCCGAGGAGAAGCGGATTCGCCACGACGTAATGGCGCATGTCCACACCTTCGCGCGGCAATGTCCCGCTGCGGCGCCGATTATTCATTTGGGCGCGACCTCCTGTTATGTGTGTGACAATACCGATCTGATCCTCATGCGTGAGGCGCTGGTTCATATCGAGACAAAGATACTGGAAGTCATTCGTCGCCTGGCCGACTTTGCCGAGCGCTATCAGGATCTCGTTACGCTGGGATTTACGCATTTTCAGCCCGCGCAGCCGGTCACGGTCGGCAAGCGCGCCTGCCTTTGGATTGAGGATCTGCTCAGCGATCTGCGGGATTTGCGCTATGTGCGTAATTCAATGCGTCTGCGAGGTTGCAAGGGAACGACCGGTACACAGGCGAGTTTCCTGCAACTCTTTAACGGAAATAGCAGTAAATGCATCGCTCTGGATCAGATGGTGGCGGAAAAGATGGGCTTTGAATATGTTATGCCCGTTACCGGTCAGACCTATTCACGCAAAGAAGATAACCGAATTTTGAACGTCCTGGCCGGCCTGGCTCAGAGCGGCCATAAATTTACCAACGATATTCGTCTGTTACAGAATATGCGCGAAATCTCCGAACCCTTCGGTTCGACGCAGGTCGGATCTTCGGCGATGCCCTATAAGCAGAACCCGATGCGCAGCGAGCGCCTGGCTTCGCTGGCGCGCTTCCTGATCAATACCGTCAACAATACCGCCGCGACCGCTTCCGCGCAGTGGCTGGAACGGACCCTGGATGATTCGGCGAATCGACGCCTTGTCATCCCGGAGGCTTTCCTGGCCGCGGATGCGATCTTGAATATATGGCAGGATATTGCCGGCGGGTTGCGGGTCTCGGAAACGATGGTCGCCGCCAATCTATCGGTACACCTGCCATTTATGGCCAGTGAAGCCGTGATGATGGAAGGTGTGCGTCGGGGCGGAAACCGACAGGAGTTGCACGAGTTGATTCGTCAGCACTCTTTAGCGGCGGCTGAAGAATTGAATCACGGACGTCCCAATGATCTGTTGGAAAGGATTGCCTCCGACCCGGCCTTTAGGATGAGCAGGGAAGAAATAGAGGAGCTGATGCGACCGGAAGACTATGCCGGACGTGCCGCGGAACAGGTGCGCGAGTATTTGTCGAACGAAGTTATGCCGATTTTGAACTCTGCCGACCCTCCGTCCGAGTCGGACGGAGTGGATTTTGACGCGGATTCCCAATTACGGGTATGAATTTCGCACAAATTTCGCCAATTTCAAGATATTTCGACGTAATGCCGTAATTACATTGAATATTATATAACAATTCTGTTACAATAGCGTTACATCGCATTTACGCCGCCGGCATATTATTGAGCGATTCAGGTATGTCGTGGCGGTGAGTTTTTAGGAGGAAGAGCATGCCCTTAGATAAACACAGTAGTGTTCCTTTATACGCTCAATTAAAAGAGATTCTGCTGGCACGGATTGAGAGCGGCGAGTATCAGCCGGGAGAACGCATCCCTACTGAGATGCAGTTATGTGAGGAAATGCAGCTGTCACGCCCGACGGTACGTCAGGCTGTCAGCGAGTTGGTCAGCGAGGGGCTGCTGGAGATATACAAAGGAAGGGGCACCTTTGTACGTGAGGAAACCATGCGTCATCAGATAGCGCCTTTCTCCGGCTTTACTTACGGCATTTTGTCTGCTAATACTCTTGAAGGCATGAATTTCATCGATTATAAAGAAGTCGAAAAATTACCCGCTAAGTTTGCGGCTGCTTTTGCCCGCAACCGGATCGGCGGCTTACCCGGCTATTCGGAGCTGATTTGGCGCGAAGAGCGGGACCGTCAGGTAATTGCGTACTGCAAATCCTGGGTTCCCAAAGCGATGTTCCCGGATTTGCTGAAGGATGTTCGTCTGCGCCGTCCGATGATTGACATCACGGCGAATAAATATGCCTTTTTACCGCAAAAGGTTGAGACCGAACTTCTGGTACGTCCGGCAACGCAAAGCGAGGCACGCATTTTCGATATACCTCGCGGTGAGGCGGTTATAGTTGTAACAAGCACTTTTACTTCCCGAAGCGGCAATGTTTGCGAAGTCGTCAATGTAGTATTGTCGGCCAAGCATTGCAGTTTGCGCCTGGACGGCAGCGTGCGTTAGGGAAGATATTTCCGCATGCAGAGTATCTATTTCGATCAGGCGGCGACCGTACCGGTACGGTCGGAGGTTCTGGCTGAGTTTGTACGGGTCAGTCGCGAATATGCGGCTAATCCTTCTTCCTTGCATGCCCTCGGCCTGGCCGCGGCAAAGACGATTGCCGCAGCTAAGGAATCGTTGGCTCAGGCGCTCGGTTGCCGTGCCGAGGAGTTAATTTTCACCTCCGGCGCTACGGAGGCGGTCAATACCGCGTTGAGCGGATATCACAATTCCCGCTATCGCGACAGTAATGAGATTATCTATTCGGCCGGAGATCATTCCGCCACACTACAGACCGTCAAGCATCTCGAAAGTGTCGGCCGGGTCGGCATAGATATCGGGCTAACTGCGACAGGGCACCCCGACCTTGTGCGTCTGGAAGCGACTCTTTCGCCGCAAACCCTCATGATTACTCTACTTGCCGTCAACAATGAGACCGGCGCGATAACCGATCTCGCCGCCGTTGCGCGCCTGCGCAATCTGAAAGCCCCGCAGGCCGCGATCCATATTGATTATACCCAGGCTCCCGGCAAGATAGAAATCAACTTGCGTGACGGACATTGCGATTTAGCGAGTTTTAGCGGACATAAGTTCGGCGCACTCAAAGGATCCGGCCTGCTCTTTTGTCGTGATTCAATCAATCTGCGACCGCTGATTTTCGGCGGCGGTCAGCAGAGGAATATGCGTAGCGGCACGGAGAGTCCCGCCATGGCGGCGCAATTGGCTCTGGCGATGAATCTGGCGCTTGAGGAGAGGGAAGAGACTTATGAGCGAGTCGCAGCCCTACGGACCTTGTTACTGGAGGAACTGTCCGAAATAGAATTTATCTTAAATTCATCTCCGCCGGCCGTGCCGCATATTGTAAATATCGCTTTTCCGGGCATATTGGGTCAAACACTGGCCTCGGCATTGTCCGCTGAGGGGATTATGGTTGCAACGGCCTCAGCCTGCGGTGCGAGCAGCCCGGTAAGTCATGTTCTGAGTGCAATGGGACAGGACAAAGCGGAGGCGCAAAGCGCGATTCGTATCAGTCTGGCGGAAAATCATACCGAAGCCGAGGTTTGTACTCTGGCGGCAGCAGTCCGTAAAAATGTCGCTCTGCTACGTTCGATCGGAGGTAAAAAATGAGCAAAACGGCACCTCGCACCGACTCGTCCTGGTTGGTCATGGCACGCATCGGGGAAATCGCCCTTAAAGGCCTGAATCGAGGGAGCTTCGAGAGCCGTTTGATCAGTAATATTGCCCGACGTCTGCGGCCGTTCGGCAGCTTTGCCATCGAGCAACGCCAATCGAGAATTTTTATTGAACCGGTGCGCCCGGCAGAACATACTGAGTCCAACCGTCAAGGTATTGTCGAAGCTGTATGTACCGTTTTCGGTATCGTTTCCGCCAGCCCGGTCTTTCGCTATGATAAGGAATGGTCCGAGGTGGAGCGCGGCAGTCTGGAAGTCGTCGGCAATACTCTGAAAACGCGCCCGATCAGGACTTTTAAGGTCGAGGCGCGGCGCGGCGATAAGAAATATCCCTATAATTCACCGGAGATTTGCAATCGGATCGGCAGATTGATGCTGGAAAATTATCCGGAACTCAGTGTGAATGTGCATGAGCCGGACTTTGTTTTAAATATCGAAATCAGAGAGCGGGCATACATCTATAGCGAAACATTCCCCGGGGTGGGCGGTCTGCCTACCGGTATGTCGGGACGCAGTCTTCTGTTGTTGTCCGGAGGAATTGACAGTCCGGTTGCCGGCTATATGATTGCTTCGCGCGGTGCGGAGCTGGAGGCAATCTATTTCCATGCGCCGCCCTTTACTACGGAGCACACTCTGAATAAAGTCACCGAACTGGCGCGTATTCTCTCCGGATACTGTGGGCGAATAAGATTACATGTAGTTAATTTTACCGCCGCTCAGCTAAAGATGAGGGAGTTATGTCCTCATGACATGTTTACAATTGTTTTGCGCCGTCTCATGTACAAAGTGGCCGAGAAAGTTGCAACCGAGGCTAAATGTCTGACCCTAGTCACAGGTGAAAGTCTGGGGCAGGTCGCCAGTCAAACCATGGAAGGTCTGGTTGCGACGGCAACTGCCTGCATTATGCCGGTTTTCCGTCCGCTGATCGGCCTAGATAAAGAGACGATAATCGCCATAGCGCGCCGAATCGGAACATATGAGACATCGATTCTGCCTTATGAAGACTGCTGTACAATTTTTGTGGCTCGGCATCCGAAGACCCGCCCGACTCTCCGGGATGTGGCTTCAGCCGAGGCCGAGTTGGACTTGGAGGAGCTACTGGAGCTGGCTACGGCGGAGATAAAAGTTATAGATGTTGACCGCGACGGTGTTCGCTCTTGAGACTTGTCTCACAACGGATTATAATCAAAGATGAATATTATACCTGGAAAGGTTCAAAAAAATGATCAGACACTATGGATACGTAAAACAGACCGACCCGGAGATTTTTGAGGCAATCGT
Organism: Clostridiaceae bacterium; assembly: GCA_012800655.1. Classification (GTDB taxonomy): domain Bacteria; phylum Bacillota; class Clostridia; order Saccharofermentanales; family Fastidiosipilaceae; genus JAAZIX01. Next base: position 8,535 of record JAAZIX010000077.1, read on the forward strand.
TGCCGAAGAAAATCGCCAGAGAGACAAAATCGAGCTGATTGCTTCGGAGAATTTTGTCAGTCGCGCCGTGGCCGAAGCGCAGGGAAGCCTCTTGACGAATAAGTACGCCGAAGGTTATCCCGCCAGACGCTATTACGGCGGTTGCGAATACGTCGATATTGTCGAGAGTCTCGCCATCGAGCGCGTGAAGAAGCTCTTCGGTGCCGAACATGCCAATGTTCAGCCCCACTCCGGCGCCTCGGCGAATATCGCGGTTTTCTTTGCTTTCCTTGAGCCGGGCGACAGAATTCTCGGAATGAACTTGTCTCACGGTGGTCACCTGACCCACGGCATGGCCAAAAATATTTCCGGCCAGTATTTTGAGGCACATGGGTATGATGTCGGTCGCGAGGATGGGCTGATTGACTATGATGACGTCGCCAAAAAGGCCAGAGCCTTGCGCCCCAAGATGATTATCGCCGGTGCCAGCGCCTATCCGCGCAAGATCGACTTCGCCCGCTTCCGCGAGATCGCCGATGAAGTCGGAGCGATTCTCTTTGTCGACATGGCGCATATCGCCGGAATGATCGCGACCGGTCTACACCCGGATCCGGTACCCTACGCCGATGTCATTACTTCGACCACGCACAAGACATTACGCGGACCGCGAGGCGGTTTGATTCTGTCGAAGAAGAAGTATGCCCGCAAGATCGATTCGGCGGTTTTCCCCGGAACGCAGGGCGGACCGCTGATGCACGTGATCGCGGCGAAGGCCATAGCATTTAAGGAGGCTCTAGATCCGAGCTTTAAGGTTTACCAGCAGCAGGTCAGGGCCAATGCCCTGGCTCTGGCCGATCAATTGTTGGCGCGCGGTCTGCGTCTGGTCTCCGGCGGCACGGACAACCACCTGTTGCTGATCGACCTGACCGAGACCGGAGTAACCGGCAAGGATCTCCAGGAGCATCTGGATTCGGTGAATATAACGACGAATAAGAACGGTATCCCCTACGATACCCGCTCGCCTTTCGTTACTTCCGGCTTGCGTATCGGCAGCGCGGCCGTGACGACACGCGGATTCCTTGAGGATGATATGCGCGAAGTAGCCAACCTGATTGCCGACGCGACCTTTAATTTCGAAGGACACCGTGACGAGCTTATTGCCAGGGTGGCCGCCATCTGCGAACGTCATCCGCTGTATGGGGATTGGGTATACGCATAAACCCGAACCTCCGACTTGACGCCGAGCAGAAATGACACGCTTAAAGTCCGGAACGGAATATCCTGAGAACCAGCCGCTGGCCGCCCGTATGGCGCCGCGCAATCTGGACGACTTTGTCGGACAGGAGCATATTGTCGGACCGAAGACTCTGTTGCGGCGGTTGATTAAGGCGGATCGGCTGGGCTCGATAATTTTGTTTGGGCCGCCGGGCACGGGCAAGACATCACTGGCGCGGGTGATAGCTAACACGACGGAAAAGGGTTTTCGCGTGATCAACGCCGTCACCTCCGGTGTGGCGGATATAAAGCAGGTTATTGCCGAAGCGCAGAATCCGCTACTGACGCCCTCTGGTCAGTTGATACTGTTCATTGATGAGATTCATCGCTTTAATAAGGCACAACAAGACGCTCTCTTGCCCTCAGTGGAGCAAGGGAGCGTCATTCTTATCGGCGCGACGACCGAGAACCCGTATTTTACGGTGAATAAGGCTCTGGTTTCGCGGACGACGGTATTCCGTCTGCTACCGCTCGACGAGGCGCATATTAAGGAAATTATCGACCGGGCTCTGACCGATAAGGAACGGGGACTGGGTAATCTCCGAGTGGCGCTGACGTCGGAGGCGGAGACTTTTCTGACGAATAAGTGCAACGGCGACGCACGCATCGCATTGAATGCCCTGGAGTTGGCGGTACTGACAATTGAACCGGATGCCGACGGCGTGATTCAAATCGGGCTCGAGGATATATCTTCGTGTATGCAGATCCGGGCGACGCAGTTTGATGCGACGGGTGAAGGGCATTACAACACAATCAGCGCGATGATTAAGTCGATGCGCGGGTCGGATCCGGATGCGGCGATCTATTACTTGGCGCGAGCGATTCACGGCGGAGAAGATCCGGCTTTTTTGGCGCGACGGGTGGTGATTCAGGCGGCCGAGGAAGTCGGCATGGCTAATCCGACGGTATTGCAGGTGGCGATGTCGGCCTACCAGGCGGTGCGTGAGATCGGTATGCCTGAGGCACGAATTATTTTGGCACAGGCCGTGATTATGGTCGCGACCTCACCGAAATCAAACGCGTCCTATCTAGCAATCGATCGGGCGCTGAAGGATGTGGCCGAACAAAGGAGCTATGAGATTCCGCTACACTTGCGTAATCCGGTGACGACGGGCATGGCCAAGGACCTGGGTTACGGCGTGGGCTACAAATATGCACATGACTATCCCGGTCATATCGTTGATCAGGAGTATCTGCCCCCGGAACTGAGAGGGCGAGTCTATTACGAGCCGACGGAAAACGGCTACGAGCAGCGTATCGCTGCGTGGCTGAATGCGCGGCGTCAACGACTGTACGGCGACGCATACAAATCGACAGAGGCCGAGCCGACAGAAGTCGAATCGGCAGAGTCCGAGTCTAACGATTAATAGAGGGGCTGTACGATCCCCAGCGCGGCAATTCGGTCAGAGGCGGAAGGTCGGTTATAGAAGTGAACTGAGCTTTACGCTGTTTATACCAGGTTAGATTCTCAAAGCCGCAGGTACGGATCAGACGAATAATTAATTGAGCGCCGAGGCCGATCTCGCCGGGGCTGTGCGCGTCGGAAGAGAAACAGATGCGACGACCGCCCATTTCGTAATAGCGAATCAGTACTTCGGGATCGGGGTAGACAAAGTAATTGTTACGGCGCGACATTTGGTAGTAACTGCGGGTGTTGATTTCCAGGCATTTGTTTTGTTTGATCATCAGGCGGAACATTCTATCAAACAGATCACTGAATTCGCGATATAGGAAGCGCTTATCCTCATAAGTCGAATAGCGTGCGACATAATCGTAGTGACCGACGATGTCAAATTTCTGCTGGTTTTCGAGCATTTCGATAATCAGTTCCAGGTAGCGGCCGAATATGAAAGATTTGCCTTTCTCGTATGCGGAACGATCGGAATAGATATCGACATTGTCAACGCAGTGAATCGAACCGATAACAACATCGAGTTGGGAAGAGAAGCGGGTGATTAATTCGTCGTATTCGGCGGCGAGATCCGAGGTATAGCCGAGCTCCAGTCCGAACAGGAGCTCGGGGTAGGGAGACGGGGCGTCCGGGTCGTCGTTGGCTACGATGAACTCCGGGCGGTTGTATTTTGCTCGCATTTCACGGATGAAACGTATGTAGGTGTGAATATCGAAATACCACTCGCCGTAGAGCGGCTGTGCGTAAAGGTTTTTATTGCCGGGCAGGTAGACCCCGTCGATGAGTCCCTTGTCAATATGCTCGGTTATGGCGATTCCCCCGAGACCGAGGGCGCGACCTTCTTCGCGCAGATCGACGAGTTTGTAGCGCCCGTCGAGTGAGAAATGGCGGGTATGGTTATGGCAATCGACAATCCCGGGAATTGGGTATTGCGGGGAGCGGTATAGCGTTACATCATCACAGGTTTCGACAGGTACAGTGGTGAACTCCGGCAAGGTTCGGGTTGCGTGCGTGGTATTAGGCTCGTTTACTGAAGTGTACTTCGGGTCATCTTTGCTGATTTGTGTTTCCATTAATTTCTTTCTAACTTATATCTGTAATTTAAATTTCTGCTCTGTCAACGCGCGTAAAGTAGATACAGTATGTATTGCGCTACCCACTCCGGAAGAATCTTGGTCAGCAACGAGAAGAGTTTGTACTGCCAACCGACCGTGCTGGTGGCGGGCAGACGGCGGCGACGCACGGCCAAACTATATAGGTGCTTGGCAATGACGGCGGCCGGCATGCCGTGGCGTTCATCATGTTCCATACGTGCCAGGGAACGCGCTTCGCGTTCGGCGTAGGCGGGGGAGGCCGTGGCTTTTTTGCGGTTGTCGGTAAAGGGGGTTTTGGTGTCGCCGGGCTGGCAGGCACAGACCTCGATGCCGAAAGGACGAAGCTCGTTGGCTAGTCCCTTGGCGAGGAAACTTATCCCGGCCTTTGTAACCGAGTACCAGGTCTGGAAAGGGATTGCGAGGATGGCGGCAACCGAACTAATGAGGATGACCCGCCCGCTCTTTTGTGCCCGCATGATCGGCAGTACGGAGTTGAGGCAACGCTGAGCCCCGAGGAGATGGACGTCGAGTTGTTGCATGACAGCTTCGGGACGAGCGTCCTCGACCGGTCCGCTGATGCCGTGTCCGGCGCCGGATATGAGGACATCGATGCGACCCAGCTCGTCGTGGCAGGCTTTAATCGCTGCCGTCACTTGTTCGTCCTCGGTGAGATCGGCGAGATAATTATGTACGCCCGACAGGGGGGAGGGGCGTCGGCTGATATTGGCAACTTTCCAATTGCGCTCGAGAAAATATTCGGCGGTGGCCAGACCGATTCCGCTCGAACCGCCGGTGATAAGGAGTACCGGGGCGGAAGAGGTCGTTGCGGCTGTTGGCGTCTTTGTTTCCGTACGTAAAGGTGTCATTCTACCGTTTCCATCCTTTCCGCCGTATATGATACCAAAAAGAACGCCTCCTAGGTGGCGCATGGCTCCGGCGGAGGCAAATTGGGGTGCGGATCAGAGTAATCGCTTACGAAAAGGGAACAGGAACAATAAGAAACCTTTACAAAAAATTGGACAAACAAAATTCCGCGCAATGACAGCGGAGCGTTATTGCGGCACAAAAATCAACTGTTGATTTACGTGTTTACCGGATGCCGAGTAGCGCAACTAACACTAAGGACCTTCATAAAGGACCTTTATAGCCGTAGATGATCCCGAACTACGGAGCTTATCCCACAGGGTCTGGGTAGCTCAAATCATTCCGAAAAGTGCGGACGGCCGGACGTTTTCGGTCCGGCCGTCTGTCCGCTGATTTACTCTTGAATGACCTCTACTTCGGAATCGGCATTGCGCTTTACGCTGTCAATACCGTTTTCGCAGCCGGCTTTCCTGACATAGCCTTCGGATGCGGCAATGATCTGGCCATTGCGCGCCTTCAGGCGGAAACGGAATTCACCGGCCCTGTCAACATACATCTCGAATTTCGGATGTTTGAGAACCGGAGCGCCTTCGACAGTCTGATCCTCAACTTCCGCCTGCGGGGCGGCGCTACGCACGGCTTCACAGCCCTGGAGGCAATTATCCAGAGTTGTGTAATCCTCAGACGTAGCGATGATCTCTCCGTTGTTGGCCTTCAGGTTGAACATATAGCCCCCCGAAGCTGTCTTTTTAACAACATACTTTCCCATAATTCACCTCACATGATGCTTACCACCAACAATCGGACGGTAGCGGTGTAGTTGGCGGATACAAAACAAGAAATGAGTTTCATATCCTTTATAAAATAATTGTAAAGTACAATGTAAAGAAAAGCAACACCGCAACACATAATAATTAGTATTTTTGACAGAGATGATTGGAAACATTAGCATTTACTTATTCCTTTGCGGATATTTCGGGAGGAAATCTATTAATATAGAGGCAATGGGCTAAATGAATCCGTCAAATATTTCTTCAAAAACTAATTACAATAAGTGGCCTGTCGTGTTCAGATGCTTTTCTATTTCAATCGGCATTGTCCTGGTAGTTTATAGCATTCTTATGCTGTTTCTGATGAACTTCAGCTTTGGCATAATAGTTACGTTTTTTCTCGGAGCGTTATTTATGCTGATCGGAGCGCTGGACAAGAGACTTCGATCCGTATTCCTTTGGAAATTATTCAAGTATGTATTCACAGCGGTTATAGTTTTTATGCTAATCACAATATCCGTTATTGTCTGTTACGGTCGTAACGATAACGCAAAGCAAAACGAAGATGCGGTGATCGTTCTGGGCGCGGGAATCAATGGCGAAGCTGTGACGCCGCAATTAGCCGGACGACTCAACGCCGCTATTGAATATTTAGCGTCCAACACAAGCGCGATTGTTATCGTATCGGGCGGCCAAGGTCCTCAAGAGAGTATAACGGAGGCTCTGGCGATGGAAAGATTTCTTGTTGAGAACGGAATAGCCCCGGAACAAATCATTAAAGAGGAAATATCGCTATCAACATTTACTAATCTGGAGAATTCAAAAAAGATTCTCGATGCATTATTCCTTGGCAAAGAATACAAAACCGTAATAGTAACGAGCGATTATCACATCTATCGCGCCAATGAAATGTCAAAACAAGTAGGTCTGGATGCCGTTCATCTTCACTCAAAGACGGTTTGGTATGAAATGCCCGTAAGCTTTCTGCGCGAATTTTTTGCCGTAATCAAGTATTGGTTTGTAAAATCGTGATTGTTTGCAGGGTAGCGCGCAGACTTGACAGCCGGGGCGCTTGTGGTAGAATAGCCCTGTTGTTCGGGGTGTGGCTCAGGTGGTAGAGCGCCTGGTTCGGGACCAGGAGGTCGCAAGTTCAAGTCTTGTCACTCCGACCATTTTGAGTGTTCATGACGCAAGTGAGTTATGGACACTCATTTTTTTGTATGCTCAACATATCCATAATGCCGTTTGTTTCAGAATAGGTCGGGCATTTTGTTAAGGTTGCCGTCGGCGGCGAGTATGGCCTTTCTTAGGATTTCGTCGAGGTCGCGGAGTTCTTTCGGGGTGAGATGGCGGTAGGTGCCGGGACGTAGATTACCCAAGGTAATATGCATGATGCGTAGCCGCTTTAGGTGGATGACCGTGTAGCCGAGTGTCTCACACATGCGGCGGATCTGGCGGTTTAGACCCTGGCGGAGAACGAGGCGGAATTTGTCGGCGGTTAAACGACGCGCGCGGGCGGGCAGGGTGGTGGTGCTGAGGATTTTTACGCCGGCCGCAAGGGTTGCGAGATCGGCGTCGGAGATGGGGCGATCGACCTGGACTTCATATTCCTTTTCGTGGCCGTAGCGGGTGCGTAGGATGGGATTGACGAGGTCGCCGTTGTTTGTCAGCAGGATCAGACCCTCGGAAGCGCGGTCGAGGCGGCCGATAGGGAAAATACGTTCGGGGTAGCCGATATAGTCGATGATATTTCCGGGTATTTGCCGATCGGTGGTGGTAATGATGCCGACCGGTTTATTGAAAGCAAGGTATATCTTGGCTTCGGTTGGGCGCACGGGTTGACCGTCGATGCAGACGGTTTCGAGAGGGCGATCGGAGTCGGGCGGAACAGTGAGGCGCTGACCGATGACCGCCGGTTGATTGTCAACGAGAATCCGGCCAGCGGCAATGAGTTCGTCGGCGCGGCGGCGGGAGCAGATGCCGGCTTTGGATAGATACTTATTTAGTCGGACGGTGCGGGCGGCGGATTGGCCGGGCTTATTTCGGTCTGTACTCATTCGGCATTACCCGCCTGAATTGAGTGCTTTCCGGCGGAACGCTTAGCGGCGGGCTCCTTGGCGATAGTGAAGGTGAAGGACGAGCCTTGATTCAACTTGCTGGTAACAGTGATTTTTTCTCCGGAAAGGCGGATGATCTCATGGGCGATCGAGAGGCCGAGTCCGGTGCCGGAATGGGTGCGGGATTTGTCGGCTTTGTAAAAACGTTCAAAGATGTGGGGGAGATCCTCGGGGTCGATGCCGGCGCCGGTGTCGCGGACAGTTATGTGGTAGCGTTCGCCTTCGGGATCGACGATGAGCGAGATTGAGCCGCCGGCGGGGGTGAATTTTACGGCGTTATCGACGAGGATGATGATCAGCTGCTCGCAACGATCCAGATTGCCATAGGCGGGCGGCAGGTCGTCCGGGAGATCGGGAGTGATAAATTCTATACCGGCTTCGCGCATGGGGATGGTATATTTTTCCCGAATATCGCCGACCATTTTGCGCAGGGAGAAGTAAGTTTTTTCAACGGATATCTGACCGGTTTGAAGACGGCTGAGGTCGAGCATATCGGTAATGAGGCGGGAGAGGCGCATTGTCTCCTGAAGGATGATTTTGTAGTAGCGCTGACGGTCGTCCTCGGAATGAACCATGCCGTCAACCAGTGGCTCGACCAGACCGCGCACGGAGGTGAGAGGGGTACGGAGTTCGTGGGAGACGTTGGCGACATAGTCGCGGCGAGTACGTTCCAGCTGCTCTTCGGCGGTTACGTCACGGAACAGGGCAACCGCGCCGACAATGCGCTCACCGGCGGTGGTCAGCGGTGTTATGTGGTAGGAGAGAATAATGTCATTGCGGTGAATCTGGCCGTTTACTTCTTCCCCGGTTTCTATGACGGTGCGGAAATGGGGGAGCAGTCCGAAGTGATGGAGCAGATCTGCCGCCAGGCTCAGATCGTAGAAGCGGTCATGGCTGTCGACTTCGTCGAGCAGGATGGTGCTGGGATCGCCGCTTGCGGATTGGACGGTGGGCAGGATATCGTCAGCCGAATCATCCGCGGGTGCAAACGGAGACGGTGTCTCCAGGGCAGCTTCGCCGCCCAGGAGATCGATGAAGCCCGCATTGACGTGGGTCAGGTTAAAGTTATCGTCTATGGCGATGATGCCCTCGCTGAGACCGTCGAGAACCTGACGCAGGCGGCTGCGTTCGAGCATCAGGGCATTGATGGTGCTGTCGAGTTCCGAGGCGAGCCTGTTGACAGATTCGGCCAGTTCGCCTATCTCACCGCGCGAACGGGTGTCGGCGCGCAGGGAGAAGTCACCCTGGCTGAGACCGGCGGCGACATTGCGCACCTGATAGACGGGGCGTATCAGGCGCAAGACCACGAACATGACCGGGAAAAACATCAGGACAACGGTTATCAGTGAGGAGAGCAGAACGGCGATGTCCAGACTGCGATAGCTATCGCGGATTTCGGTCATTGCCTTGTATATGAAGACGGAGCCGATAACGGTATGTTCACTGTAGGGCGGATAGCTGACGACTATGGGGTAGCCGACGAAGAGGGTGGAAACTTTTTCCTCGCCGATATGAGCTTGGAAAGTAACCGCCCGACCGGCGTCTATACTGCTCTGTTCTTTGGAGATTTCTCGTGCAGCCTCCTCAAAGGAGAGTTCTTTATCGAGCATATCGGTGCTCGGACGCAGATTAAGTATGGTGGGCGCGGCTCCGTGGTAAGGGCTCACCGTGATAATGATATAGGCATCCATCAGATCCGGAGCGGTTTCGATTAATGTACGATAGCGAATTTCACTAATTAAATCCATTCGTCGGTCGATTGTATAGTAGGCGAGCTGTTCGGCCTTGGCCTCAAAACCGGTGCGGATGCTCTCGATCATGATACGCTCCGCCGACGCCCTGTAGATAATATTGGTCAAGGCGGCTCCCACCAGAATGGCGATGACGATCAGAAGAAGTACTCTGCGAAAAAAGACACTGTTACGCATTTTGGTCGATTTCAAATTTGTAGCCGACTCCGTAAACGGTCAGTAAGGCCCAGGGGGCGTCCGGAACGGAGATTTTTTGGCGGATACGTTTTACGTGGGTATCTATCGTGCGGGAGTATCCGTAATAGTCGTAGCCCCAAATCCGATTGAGGATCTGCTCGCGGTCCATTACCTGGCCGGGATGGGAGGCCAACAGATAGAGAATCTCGACTTCTTTGGGGGTAAAAGCCACGTTCTCATCCTGTACTTTGACAGTGTATTTATCGAGATTGATTTCCAAGCCGCGAAAACGCAATACATTACTGGTTTCCTGGGGTGTCTGAGCGCGGCGCAGGACGGCCTTGACTCTAGCTACCACTTCGCGTGGACTGAAGGGCTTGATGATATAGTCATCGGCGCCTAATTCCAGACCGAGAACCCGGTCGATTTCCTCGCCCTTTGCGGTCAGCATAATAATCGGGACTCGGCTCGTACGGCGGATTTCTTTGCACACATCGGTACCGTTTATTTCCGGCATCATCAGGTCGAGTATAATTAAATCGGGATTTTCCGCCTGCCATTTATGCAGAGCTTCGCGTCCGTTAAAAGCGGATGAGACCGAGTACTGTTCGGCCTGCAGATAGATTCGCAAGGACTCGTGCACTACCGGTTCATCATCGCAGATGAGGATGAGGCTGCCCTTATTCATCTTTTCACTTCCTTTCGGTTTGATCCATTTCCGATCAAAAA
>JAAZIX010000007.1 GCA_012800655.1 Clostridiaceae bacterium
AAACTGCAAAGTTGCCGAAAACCGCCCCGCCAACCCCCGAAAATGTCTGTTAGCGCTTCCTACAGCGCGAGTCTTTCGGCAAGTTTGCAACTAGAGGGACCGCGCCGGCATCGACAACGGTCCGCTGTGGGACGCAAACTGCAAAGTTGCCGAAAACCGCTCCGCCGGCCCCCGAAAATGTCTGTTAGCGCTTCCTACAGCGCGAGTCTTTCGGCAAGTTTGCAACTAGAATTACGGTTATTCGTGGATTTGCCCTGCGCCTGTCTTATATTGTATTATAAACAATACGACTGTCCGGCCCCGGTCGGCGGTTTAAAAAGAGAATGGAGTTAAGCGCATGGCTATACGCGAGGGGAAATGTCCGAATTGCGGTTCGTTAATACAGGTTAATGATAGGGTGGACGCAAGCAATTTTTGTCTGTTCTGCTGGGCGCCGGTAGAGGCACAGCAGGCTTTTGCACTGGCGAAGGATGATTCCGGGCATGAGTATCCCAACGACACCTATGACGAGCCTACCGACGAGGAACGCAGTTCGGCGATGGCGGGCTACCGCTCCGGAGCCGGTGATCTGGTGCGGCAGGCGATTCGTCGCGACCAGGCGGAGCGGCGGCGGACGGAACAGACCCGTAAACTGACTCCGGCCGAGATTGTCGCGGCTCAGACAAAGCCGATTTACGTTCCTAATTTGAGCAAGAAGATGCGCCTTTGGATCGGCGGTATCAGCCTGGCGATCGTAGTTATTCTGTGTGCGACGCTGATTCCTTTGACAATCGTCCGCAACAACCACCGCGGAGTTTTGGCCGCCGAGATCGAAACCATCGCCGGCTGGAAGGTGGATGACGACGGCTCATACCTGTTTGAAGGTCAGGGAAATCGTTCGCTGATCATCGTCTCTCCCGAAAAGATCGTGGACGAGGCGGAAGGCCAGGCGATCATGGCGCGTTATTTGACGGCCTATCGCAAGAGCTACGGCATCCCGGAAGACAGACCGGTTGCTCTGACTCTGCGCATTCTGGATTCGGACGGGACGCGGGAATTAAAGACCGGCAGAGATGGCGGACTCACAAACGATCGGATTACTCCTCCGCCGCTACCGACTCCGACTCCGACACCGCCTCCGACGACCGACGCCGGATAGACACAGGCATTGTTTCACCGTTTTGACAAATAGCGCCGGATAAATACCGGCGTTACTTTTAGTGCGCAATTGAATTAAGGTAGGCGCCGACGGCCTGCGCGGCAATGCTGCCGTCAGCGGCGGCGGTGACTATCTGTCGCAATGGAGTAACGCGGCAGTCGCCGGCGGCGAAGAGACCGGGTATGGCGGTGCGCATTTCCGTATCGGTGATGATGAAGCCCTGCTCGTTTTTGATCGGCAGGTCGATGAATTCGGTAACCGGCTCGATTCCGACGAAGGGGAATATGCCGTCGGCGGGTATTGCGAGGATGTCTGCGGGATTATTGCGCTCGGCAAACAGCATTTGCGTAACGCGCATGCCGTCGCCTTCAATTGTGACCGGAACGCGGTTGTAGATAACTTCTATCTTCGGGTTGGCGGCGACGCGATCCTGCAGGATCCGGTCGGCGCGGGCGACGTCGCGGCGCAGGACGAGGGTGACCTTGTCGGCAAAGCGGGTCAGATAGTCGGCTTCCTCAAATGCGGTGTTGCCGCCGCCGATGGCGATCAGATTTTTGTTGCGGAAGAAAGCGCCGTCGCAGACCGCGCAGTAGGAGATGCCGCGGCCTCTGTACTCTTTCTCGCCGGGGATGCCGATTTCGCGCTCCCGGCAACCGGTGGCGATGATGACGCTGCGACCGATATAGCTACCGTTGTATGTGTGGACGGTGAAGTTGCGGTTCGCGGCCTCCGCGGTGTCTGCGATGTTTCCGGTTTTCGCGGCGGCATCCGCGGCGGTAGGTGCGGGTAGTCCCGCGGCTTCCGGGGCCGTAATCGCGTCGACGGGCTCGTTTATAAATTCGGCGCCGAAAGCGAAGGCATGTTCGTATATCTGTGTTGCCAGAGTAAAGCCTTCGATCTGCCGTTCACCGGGCCAATTCTCGATATCACTGGTCTGGGTCAGCTTGCCGCCCGGCATGCCGCCTTCAAATACGGCGGTGCTCAGTCCGGCGCGCCCGGCGTAAAGAGCGGCGGTCAGTCCGGCCGGTCCGCCGCCGATTATCAAAAGATCGTAGATCCGATTCGTATCGTTACTCAAATTCGTATCGCTGTTCACATTATTTTCCGTGTTCATAAAATCACCTCTTCCGCACAATTATCCTGATTTAAACGCAGAATCGCCGACGGGTCAAGACACAGGTGTGACCGAAAACGCCCGGAACCCCCCCGGCTTGACGGGAATCACGGCAAAATCACAGCTTTTGCACAATTAATGTCGCGAAAAAGCAGTTTCTACGTGTTAGGTGACGGTTGCTAGTGCCCCGAGCGGCTTTCGCTAACTTTTCAGATCCGCGGGAGTCCGGCGAACTCGCACCCCATAGCCTTTCGGCAACTTTGCAGTTTGCGTCCCGTCGGAGTACGTTAGCGGAGTCGGCGCGGGCACGTTAGTTGCAAAGTTGCCGAAAACCGTCTGGGGCAGGTGATCTAACGGTGATTTTCAGACGTTTTCGGCGCTACTTTCGGCGATATAACAGGTTTTGCGGCAACAGAGAACGTCGCCGAGGCGAGACAACTCTTACCGGAGTCGGTGCGGGCGCGTTAGTTGCAAAGTTGCCGAAAGCCCAGCTGATATAGAAGCCGGCGCTAGAAACGCTGCCGCTGACGCAAGTAATACCGCCGGATCCGAACTGTCGTCAGCACCGGCGGCGCGATTAGTTCCCTGTCTCGAAATTTAGCATTGCCGCGGCAAAGACGGCACCGATCGGTTCGTAGATGACGAGGTCGGCTCTGTGGTCGCCGGGGGTGGTTGTTTTGTTGATAACAACATACTTGGCCGAGCGCTGGCGGTAGTTGATCAGGCCGGCGGCCGGGTAAACGGACAGCGAGGTGCCGCCGATAATCAATAGCGGCGTGCCGGCGATCGCGTCGATGGCGCGACCGATATTGTCGGAATTGAGTGGCTCTTCGTAGAGGACGATGTCGGGGCGTAGCGGACTACCGCATTCGGGGCAGATCGGCACGAGCGGCATGGCGCGCACCTGCTCGAGCGAGAAGTTGTGGCGGCGGCGACAGTAGAAGCGCTGTCCGGTTCCGTGCAGTTCGATGACATTGCGACTGCCGGCGGCCTGGTGAAGGCCGTCGACATTCTGTGTGATAACGTGGGACAGCTTACCGAGAGACTCCAACTCCGCTAAGGCGATATGGCATGCGTTCGGCTTCGGGTCGAAAGACATGAACAGCTCGCGGTAGAATTCCCAGAACGATTCGGGATGACGTTCCATATATGAGGGGGTGAGCATGGTCTCGGCACTCGGTTGGTTGGTATAGATGCCCTTGTGACTGCGAAAGTCCGGAACACCGCTCTCGGTCGAGACTCCGGCGCCGCCGAAAAAGACAAAAGAGTCCGCGGCCTTGATCATATCGGCCAGGGCTCGGGCGGATTCGAGCAATTGAGTGGATACGGTTGTCGTCATGGAAACCTCCTTCAACCAGACTATTAATTTTGAGACGGCAGTAAGTACCGGTGTGTGGGCCGCAATCGTAGCCGACAGCTCACATCGCTATACTTTTATACTTTCAACCAACCCTGGACAGTCGGGCGACCCGTATCCCCCGGGTGGCCGAGAGACTGGCGCAGAAAACGTGTCGTCGATGCGAGTTCCTCAGGAGTGAACAGGAGCTTGACGATCTCGGTCGGCTGGGAATTTCGACGCAGTTCGCTCAAGGTCGAGACCGGGAAGGGCGGATTGGCCAAATCTAACTCATCGTAACCGCGCATCAGAAGGGAACGAGCGCTGGGATAGGTGTAATATAGAATTCTCTCGGGGTAGTTGATATTGTCGAGCAAAATGAAGCCATCGAATCGCAGTGCCATAACTTCCGGAGTAATTGCCATCGCGTCGAGGATATTGTCGACGAGGCCGAGCAGGAGATCGCGTTTTTCCAGCACAACCGCACATTGCCGACTGATGATGCCGCTGTAGTATTGGCGTAGAAAGTTCTGGGCGAGATCCGGCCGCACCGACCGCCAAATCGGGTGGCGTTCACCGCTGACCGGAAAATTGCTGGCCACTCTGTTCAGCAGAACCTGCCGGACTTGTGTAGGCAGTCCGCGCGCCTGAATGATCCGTCCGACCAGCATGCCCCCGCGCACGGGGTTGAGGCGATGGATGACACTGAAGAGCAGCTTCTGATTAATCTCCAGCCACTGCGGCTGACAGGTCCAGAAAAACTCACCCAGAACGGCCGTAACCAGCTCTGATTTTGGATTGAGCCGATACCGCTCCATGAACTCATCGAGAACATGATTCGACTTCGGCGTCGCGCCTTCGGGATCGGCAGCCTCGGCAACGGCAATTCTCTTATTAAGCTGGTCATTCAAATTCGCCAGGCAGTCCTCCGGTCTGGGAGAGATGGCGATCAGATTGATAAGTTCGCGACTGATGGCGGCAGGCAACTTGCCGTGGTCGGGGTTCAGCCTGCCGATCATCCAGTGGAGGACATTGAACATCAGCGGATCGGGGAAAAGACGCTGGGCGGTTTGCCAGGCGTGGGTGGCGAGAAGCCACGAAGGGCGGTCGCATATCAAAGCGGCGATCAGACGGCGCATTTCGGGATTGTCGGTATGCTCAAAGCAGGTCATCAGGCCAATCCGTTGATTGCGCGACAGGCGGCGGGCGTAGGGACGGATGCTTTGTGCGGTCATTTTACTGGCCATTGCATCGTCCAATTGGCGTTTTAGATAACGGATCTGTGCTTCCGGCAGGGCAGTTTCCTGCAGATACGGCAAGGGGTGGCGACGACGCACGTCGCTGGTCGCCCGCCGAAAAGCGGTGCCAGGCTGTAAGATTTTCATCTTAAATTGCATGGGCGCCTCGCATTTTTTTAGATCCTAATCTTTCTGCCTCAGATGTCCGGCGATGGCCTCGACGGAATCGGAAATTTCCAGGGTAGTGGCGGAGAGGCGGCCGGTCACATCAGCCAATCCTTCGTCAAAGTCATTCAGCGTCGATTCAACCGCATTTTCGAGTTGGCCGGTAAAGTTGGCCACCGAGGAATTGAGAGTCTCGTTCAGATCGGAGAGGGTGCGGTTCAGGAGATCCGACTGGGCCTGGAGTGTCGCGGCTTGCTCCTCCAAGCGGACGGCCAGCTCGCCCAAGCGTAGGACACTCTGTTCCTGAGCCTGGGTTGTCGTACCGATCAGTTCGCCGGTACGGCGGTTTTCCTCAACCAGCCCGTCCATAACCCGTCCGGAGGCATCGGCAAAGTAACGTAACTGAGTAGACAGGTCATCGATTTTGCCGGAGAGATTCTTCTCGCTACCTTCCTGGAGAGCGGCCATTTTGCTGCTGACCTCCGACAGGAGACCGAGTGCGCCGCTGATTTCGCGCATGGACTCGTTGATATGCTCCTGCTGGCGGAGCAGGTTCTCGAGATGGGCGGTCGCGGCGGCGTTCAGGTCGGAAATATGAGCCTCCTGCTTTTGCATTACGGCGAAGTTTTCGTCAAAGCGCACGACGGAATTTTCCATGCGGCTGTTCCAGTCCCGTAATTGAGTGAAGACAGGATCGAGATTGCTTCTTAAGTGCTCGGAAACGCGATCACTGAAAGTCGCGGCCAGTGAATCCATGCCTTCGGATTGGCGACGGGTAAGTTCGCCGGCCAGATCGCCCAGGGTATCGGCTGCCTGATTGATCGGCGGTATGATGCCGTTTTGGAGCGTATCGGAGAGGCTGTTACTGACACTCTCTGCCAGTTGATTATTGATGAGTCCATCAACCGTCGCGGAGAGCCGCTCGACGGCGCCGGTCATTTTGCGGTCGTACTGCAGGAAGTAGTCGACCAGAATCGCCGAACCGGAAAGGTCACTGAAAACCGGAACGCGCCGCGAAAGATTGACGGAGAGCTGTTTCAGCGCCCGATCGATGCCGGCGGTCTGCCGCTTGGAGGCAAAGTAGAGCAGGGCGGCGAAGATGATACCGACGATGAAGGGGATCAGGCTGAGGCGGAGCAGAGGAGCGCGACCGACAGCTTCGGCAGAGAGGGTTAGGAGAAGAAGCGCGGCGGTACCGAGCACCGAAATGGCGAGAATTTGCATAGGGACTTCATTGCCGGTCATCTGATACTGACGCCGGGTTACGAGGTTCTCACGATTCAGATAATTGGATGGGTCGCTGATCCAATCGCGGTTGTAGAGATGCTCGCAGTCGTCGCTCATGCGGGCGACGGCCTGATTCATCAGGGGCCAATCCTCTTCGGCACAGATCTCCACAAAGGCGGGCAGATTCTCGATGCGACAACCCTCGAGGGCGGTGAGCCGCTGGTCGATCCGCATGATCCGGGCGAAGACGTTATTGGTGGCGGCGCGGTTGCTGATCAGGTAATAAAGACCCGCCACGGTGATTATGATCGACAGGACGCTCATAGCGATTGTGAAGGTCATCTCCGAGACGACCAAGACGAATAAATGCGGCATAGTGCTCTCCTAAATAAGACGTATTACTTTGGATTATAGCACACTCATCCGATTGTATCATCGGGTAAAACAGCGGCCCCGCGGCGGTCGCGCATCGGGCGCGCCTCCGTTGCAGAAGTTGCGGATTTGCCGCGCTCCCCGGCATTGCCGACAAATGTGCGTACTGCCGGCTTTGGCAGTGGCGTTGGCCGCTTTGCCCGTTGCAGAAGTTGCGGATTTGCCGGCGATTACTTGACGGGAGCGGTAAATTCACTTATACTCCGAAAAGTTAAAATAATTTATATAAAATATTTTAACAAATTTAAAAAGAGAGGCGACGAAATGATTTTTGAAGAAGTCAGGGCACAAATAGCTGAAGTTTTGGCCGTTAATGCCGATGAGATCAAAATGAATACGCGACCGATTGAGGATCTGAATGCGGATTCGCTGGATGTGGTCGAGTTGTCAGTGGCTTTTGAACGGAGATACGGTCTCAAGCTGCCGGAGGACGAGCTGATTGATCTCGATACGGTAAGGGACATTGTCAATTATATAGAACGCCGCCTGGCGGCTGAGCGCGCCGCGGTACTGAAGGAGATGCCTTAGAGTATGTGGTTGGATGAGACATTCGGTTTGAAATACCCCCTGATTCAGGGAGGGATGGCGCAGGTGGCGACGGCGGAGTTCGCGGCCGCCGTGTCCGAAGCGGGTGCTTTGGGCGTGATCGGAACCGGCGCGATGCCGGCTTGGACGGTGGAAGAGGCGATTAATCGTGTGCGCGAGCTGACGGACCGTCCTTTCGGCGTGAATATCATGTTGCTGAATCCGGAGGCGGACGCGATCGCGGAGTTGGTCGCGCGCGAGCGGGTGCCGCTCGTGACGACCGGGGCGGGCAGTCCGGGGAAATATATTCCCATGTGGCATGAGGCTGGGATCCGGGTGATTCCGGTTGTCGCTTCGTTGGGTCTGGCCGAGCGTATGCAGCGGATCGAAGTGGACGCGGTAATCGCGGAGGGCCAGGAAGCCGGCGGCCATATCGGCGAAGCTACGTCGATGGTGCTGTGGCCCCTGTTGTCGTCAAAGCTGGATATACCGGTGATCGCGGCCGGCGGTCTGGCGACGGGAGCGCAACTCCTGGCGGCGGAGATACTCGGGGCTCAGGGCTATCAGCTGGGTACGCTGATGCTGTCGGCGGAAGAATGTCCGATCCACGAGAATTACCGCAAGGCTCTGCTCGAGGCGACGGACAGTCGCATTACCGTACTGGGACGGGAGCAGGGCATGCCTTCGCGCGTGCTGAAGAATCGGCTGGCGCGGCAATATACGGCGCGTTCGCGGGCCGGTGCCGACAAGATGGAACTCGAGGAGATGATGCTGGGCGCGTTGCGTCGGGCGGTCAAGGACGGCGACGTGGAGAACGGCGCCGTCATGCTCGGGCAGGTGGCGGCGCAAATCGACTGTATTCGCCCCCTGGCGGAGCTTCTCGCGAGACTGTTTGAGGAAAAGGAGGCCTGTCGTGTGGCCTTGTGCAAAGGATAAAAAAACCGTGCTCGAACGGGCAAAGATCTTTGCGCGCGGGCTGAAAATACCGCTGCTCCAAGGCGGCATGGGCGTGGCGATTTCGCTGGGCGTGCTGGCCGGTACGGTAGCAAGCTTCGGTGCCATGGGGACGGTTTCGGCGGTAATTCCAGGCTATGACGACCCGGGATACGCGCGAAACCCGCAGGCGGTGAACCGCACGGCTTTGGGCAGAGAAGTGCGTCGGGCCTTGGAAATCGCCGACGGAAACGGCGTCGTGGCGGTTAATGTGATGTGCGCGTTAACGGACTACGAAGGGCTGGTAAAGGCGGCGGTCGACGCCGGCGCTCAAGCTATTGTCTGCGGAGCGGGCTTGCCTCTCGGACTGCCGGGGCTGGTGGAAGATCCCGATGTTATGTTGGCGCCGATTGTGTCGAGCGCGCGGGCGGCGCGGGTTATTTCGGACAAGTGGCAGCGCAATTATGAGCGGCGCGCCGACTTTATGGTTGTTGAGGGACCGCTGGCCGGCGGTCATTTGGGCTTTAAGCCGGCGGAGCTCACGGCGGAGGGTAGCGCCGAAGGTACGGCGCAAGGCGTGACACTAACTGAGATTCTGACCGAGGTCGTCGCCTGGCGCGATGATTTGGAGCGGGAGGAGGGCGTTTACATTCCTCTCTTTGCCGCCGGCGGAATCCGAACCGCGGCCGAGGCGGCGGAACTGATGGCGCTCGGCGCCGACGGCATACAGGTCGGAACGCCCTTTATCGCCACTGTTGAATCAAACGCAAGCGCGGCTTTTAAGGAGCACCTGATCGCCGCTTCTTCGGCGGATGTGCAGGTAATTCAAAGTCCGGTCGGCATGCCGGGGCGGGCGCTGGATTCGCCCTTGCTTCGCCGTATTGCGACCGAGGGTCGTCAGGCGCCTTCACGTTGTTATAACTGTCTGAAAATGTGCGACCCGAAAACAACACTCTACTGCATACAAAACGCGTTGGTCGCCGCGGTGCGCGGTGATGCCGACGCGGCGCTGTTCTTCTCCGGCTCGGATATCGACGGGATTGATCGTATTACCACTGTTCGAGAAGTAATCGCAAACTTTTTTCCCGAAGAACCGGCCGTGAGCAGTTTCGGTGCCTCCGCCGATAATTGCGTGGTGCGCGCGGCCGGTTCTCTCGACTCTGCCGGCAGTTCCGGTGATTTAGGCGACGACTCCGGCACTTTTGTAACTTCCGCCGATTGTATCGGCAACTCCGCAACTTCCGCCGATTGTACCGGCACTTTTGCAAGTAATGTCGCGTATGACGATGCGCGGGAGTCGGGCACAGATGACAATGCGCGGGAGTTTGTTTAGGAGAGTCATGGAAAAAAGAGATCCCGGGATTGTGTTTTTATACGGAGGTCAAGGCAGCCAGCAGGTAGGCATGGAGGCTGATTTTGTATCTCCGGAATTTTCGGCACGTTCGTCGGCAGATTATCAGCTCCGGGAGATTGTCGATTTGTACGGACGTGTTTTCGCCGTTCGCCCGGACTTACCGGAGGCGTGGCGGGAAGAGGACAGTCTGACTTTGACCCGCAATGCCCAGCCCGCGCTGGCGCTACATGCGCTCGCGCTCACCGCTGTTCTGAAATCTCGGGGGATCCGTCCGGCGGCAGCGCTCGGACTTTCGATAGGCGAGTTCCCCGCCCTGGCGGCGTTGGATGTTCTTTCTCCGGACAAAATTGTCGATATCGTCCTGCGCCGAGCCGAACTCATGGACGACCGCCTGAATAAACGCCGTGCCGACGGTGCCGTCGACGGTATGACGGCGGTGTTGGGTCTGGATGCGGCGATAATAGCTGGTTTTCTGGCAGAAAACGGTAGCACCGCAAGCATTGCTAATCTCAATTCCCCGACTCAAGTTGTTCTGTCCGGAACCTGCGACGAATTGGACTCGCTGGAACCCGGCTTAATTGCGCTCGGCGCGCGCCGCGTGCAAAAGCTCGAGGTGGAGGGCGCGTTCCACAGTTCCGTCTTTGCGGAAACAGCGCGGATTTTCGCCTCCGACTTGGCGAAATATTCATTTAAACAGCCGCGGGGCTATTTGCCGCTCAATGTTTTCGGTTGCAGCCGGGAAGAAGCAGTCGCGTCGAGTGTGAGCGATACCGCGCAACCGGTGAAATTACTGGAATCGTCGAATTCGCTAAAACCGACAAATTTGCAGGAAGTTCCGGTTCTACCGACGGCGATGGCAATGCAGATGGCCGCATCGGTGCGACTGGACGACTGTTTTGATGCCTTGTTGCGCCGCGGTTACTGCGATTTCGTGGAAATTGCCGCCAAGCCGGTCTTGAACAACCTTTTGCGTCGAAAAAGTAAGGAAATCAATGTGTACACAGTGCGCGATTTAGCCGAGACGGAAAGTTTTATTGCGGAGTATTTCGCTGGCAATGAGGAGCATATTGCCGAAGATAATTAACCGCCGGGGAGAGTATTAGTACCAAGGAGAGTATTAGCACCAAGGAGAATATCAATAATGAGTAAAGATAAGAAACAAAGAGAAGATGCATCCGAGCAGAAGGAAGTAGTTTTGGTGACCGGAGCCGGTACCGGGATCGGTCGGGCAACCTGTATTGCTCTGGCCGCGGCGAATCCGGAGCGGAAAATCTATGTTCACTACGGTAACTCGGCCGGCGGAGCGGAAGAAACCGCGAAACTGGTAACGGAACAGGGCGCGACCGCCGTTACAATTCAGGCGAATCTGCGGGATCCGCAGGCAGCGGCGAATTTGATCGCAGCGGTTGTCGAAGCCGAAGGACAGATCGATGTTCTGGTCAATAATGCGGGTATAACCCGCGACATGCTGGCGGTGCGTATGAGCGATGCCGCGTACGAAGAAGTTTATGAAGTCAATCAGAGGGCGGCGTTTATTCTGATGCGCGAAGCCGCGCGTCCGATGATGCGCCGTCGTTACGGACGAATTGTCAACGTGTCTAGCATTGTCGGGCTCAAGGGGAATCCGGGTCAGATGAATTACGCGGCGGCCAAAGCAGCGCTTATTGCGATGACCAAAACGCTAGCGCTTGAATTGGCGAGCCGCGGCGTAACGGTAAATGCGGTGGCACCGGGCTTTATCGAGACGGCGATGACCGACGCAATGCCGGAGGCGGCGGCACAGGCGATTCTGGGGCGAATTCCGCTCGGCCGCATGGGACGTCCCGAAGATGTCGCCGCAACGATTGCTTTTTTGGCCGGCGCAGAGGCGAGCTATATCACGGCTCAGTGCATCTCCGTCGACGGCGGTTTGAATATGTAGAACCGCGAGCTTTGCCGAGGAAACGGGCAAAACTACAGGAACTGCGGTACCTGGCGAGGAAACGGGCGAAACTGCAGGAACTGCGGTATCCGCCGAAGAAACGGACGAAACTGCGGGAACTGCGGGATTTGCGAGGAGTGCGCTTTGCGAGATAGAGGGGCTCGGTCGGGGAAGAAAGGATGGACATTATTATGAAAAACTCACAGCAACGTCGTCGTGTCGTGGTGACGGGAATCGGTTTGGTGACACCGCTGGGGCTTGATGTGCCGAGCACATGGGCGGCGGCGCGGGCCGGCAAGGTCGGAATCGGTCCGCTGACGAAGGTGGACATTCCGACGATTAATGTGCGGGTGGCGGGCGAAGTTCGCGGTTGGGTGCCGGAGGATTACTTCCCGGCGCGCGAGGCGAGGCGGATGGATCTGGTGACACAGTACGGCGTTGTGGCCGCGCGGGAGGCCTTCGCGATGGCGGGGCTGGTTGCGGCGAGAGTTGACGAAGACGGCTCGTCGACGCCGGGCAATTTTGATCAGGAAGCGGCGGGAGTAATTGCTTCGACCGGGATCGGCGGACTGTTTACGATTGAGAAGGATCATACGGTGGGAATGACCCGCGGCTTTGAGCGGGTGTCGCCGTTTTTTGTGCCAATGAGTATTGTCAATATTACGGCCGGAACAATCGCGATTGAGTTTGGTCTGTACGGGCAGGCGACCTGTGTGGTGACGGCCTGCGCGGCGTCGACGAACGGGATCGGAGATGCGTTCCGGGTGATTCGTGACGGCTATCAGGATCTGATGATTGCCGGCGGAACCGAATCTTCGGTAACGGAGATGGGCATAGCGGGCTTTTCCGCTCTGCGGGCTTTGTCGAACAGCCATGATCCGGAGCGGGCTTCGATTCCTTTCGATAAAGACCGGGACGGATTCGTGCTGGGCGAGGGCGCGGGGATGTTGGTGCTTGAGGAGCTTGAGCACGCCCGGGCGCGCGGGGCGACGATTCTGGCCGAAATTACCGGTTATGCGGCGACTTGCGACGCCTATCACATTACGGCGCCGCATCCGGAGGCGCGGCAGGTTGCCCGTTGCATGACGCAGTGCCTGGCGGACGGCGGTCATTCGGTGACGGAAGTGGATTATATCAACGCACACGGCACCTCAACTCAACTGAACGATGTGACGGAAACGCGGGCGATTCGCCTCGCGCTCGGGGAGCACGCCGATCGGGTTGCGGTTTCGTCCACCAAATCTATGACCGGACATTTGCTCGGCGGGAGCGGCGCGGTTGAAGCGGCATTGACGATTTTGGCCTTGCGGGACCAGGTGGCGCCGCCGACGGCTACGCTGAAGGTTCCCGACCCGGAATGCGATCTTGATTATGTACCAGGGACGGGACGACCGATGGAGCTTAATTTGGCGCTTAGCAATTCGCTCGGCTTCGGCGGGCATAATGCCTGCCTGGCCTTCCGGCGATGGACAGAATAGCACCTTGTTCAGGCGACGGCGTCGGTGCTTGGGTCAATAATTCTGGAGTGAACCGTGGTGTCGGTGCGCGGGCCAATAATGCCGGAAAGCCGCCACCGGTCTGAATAAGTTGTAAAAATGCCGACCGTAGCGGCAGAAATTAGGGAAGTGTGAAAATGACAGAAGAAAAGCTGAAGAATGAAGAAGTAATCGGTGAAACAACCGAAAATTTGACCAACGGAAACACCAACGTGGAAACCAACGCCGAAACAGCGGTAGAAACCAGCGTAGAACTCAACACTGAAACAGCGGAAGAAACATCCGATGAAAACACAGGTAAATTGATTCTCGACACTAAAGCAATAATGGAGATTTTGCCGCATCGCTTTCCCTTTTTGCTGGTTGATCGCATCGTTGAGGGAGCGGTCGGCGAATATGCGGTAGGAATAAAAAACGTGACGATAAACGA
The DNA here is from genome assembly GCA_012800655.1 of Clostridiaceae bacterium. Classification (GTDB taxonomy): domain Bacteria; phylum Bacillota; class Clostridia; order Saccharofermentanales; family Fastidiosipilaceae; genus JAAZIX01. Next base: position 13,310 of record JAAZIX010000007.1, read on the forward strand.
GTGGTTTTTTCAGGGACATTTCCCGGGCGAACCAATCCTTCCCGGCGTGCTGATTATTGAGGCGCTTGCTCAGGTCGGAGCCGTGGCGATGCTGTCACGCGAAGAATATCGGGGCGGGATCGCCCTTTTTGCCGGTATCAACAAAGCCCGCTTTAATGAGATTGTTCGTCCGGGTGATACGTTACGCCTGGAAACGCGGCTGTTACGGATGCGCGGCGCGATAGGCATTGCCGAGGGACGTGCGACAGTCAACGGCAAGCAAGTATGCAGTGCGGAGTTGTGGTTCGGATTTAAGTCTCCCGAGGACTAGGCCTCTCGTGAGTCAAGTCTCCTGAAGACTAGGCCTCCCGTGAGTTAAAGCTCCTCTGGAGCAGCCTCTTCCGCGGGATCGGGAATGACCGACATTTCGATCTTTGTTTCCTCATCAAGGGCCGGTTCGTTGCGCAGATAACGGTTGATCTCACGCATCAGTTCCTCTGACACGACGGTCAGGATTTCGTTCAACTTGTCGACATCTTCCTCGGGAAAACGGCGCGCAATACGGCGTGCTATGATCCCGGCATAGCGGCGGTCGCCGCTTCCGTATATGTCCATGTACTTATCGGTCACTTCGAGGTAAGAAACGCGGAGATCCTCGGTCGATTTAATTCTTCTGACAAAGCCCTTACGCTCCAGATTTGCGACTTTATATGCGGCGTTCGGCTGTGATACATTGATGAAGTTGGCAAATTGACTTAAGGTCGGGCGATTCAGACCAAAAATCGCTTCGGCACAAAAGGTCTCAATGGCGGTCAGAGAATCTTTACCCGAGGCGCGCACCTTCCTAAAAAGGCGGCGGTAATAATATAGCTTAAATTTTGAATAAATAGCATTTAAATTTTTGGCTAGCATACATTATGCCTCCTTGTGTTTAAAGCATATGATAGCATAGAACTTCAAATTTTTGTGCCTTTTTTTGAAGCGGCAGGTATCAGCTGTTGCGACGCATAAGCACACTACCGTAGCTCATGCCGGCACCGAAGGCGGCCAGGCAAATGTTCAGATTTTGCTGTCCAGTACGACTGAGGGTGCCGTCTGACCATAAATCCGCCAGGAGGAGAGGCAGTGAAGCGGCCGAAGTATTGCCGCATAAGGCGAGATTTTGCGGGAAGCGTTCCGCGGGAAGGTTAAGGCGGGAGGAAATTGAGTCAATAATTCGACTGTTGGCCTGGTGAAGCAGGAAGTAATCAATTGCGTCGGTCTCAAGCTCCCCGACTTCGGCAAGTTCCTGCAAAACCCGCGGCAGTGTTGATGTCGCGTAGCGGAAGACAGCGCGACCTTCCATCCGGATGTGCTGATCGGCGTCGGTATAAAGTAGCAGAGGTGCGGTTTCGGTGCCGCTGATGAAAATATCCTTCGGCCCGGGTTCGACCGACCAGAGAGTTGCCGCGGCGCCGTCGCCGAAAAGAACCGCGGTGGAGCGGTCGCTGAAGTCGAGCAGCGAGGAGAGACGTTCGGCACCGATCACTAGGGCGAGGCTGTCCGGCGGCTGTGTTTTTAGGAGAGCCGAGGCGGTTTCCAAACTGTATACGAAGCCTGTACAGGCTGCGTTTATGTCGAAGGCGAGCACGTTCGGATTCAGACCCAAAGGCTCGATCAGTTGCGAGGCGATGTTCGGCATGCGTTGTTCGGCGGACATTGTGGCAACAAGAACATATTTGATCCGTTCGGCGACCGATAAAGAGGTTGCGACAGTTGCGACATCGACAGCTTTGGCAACTTCGCTTGCAGTAGCTGTGTTTTTGTCGCTATTTTCGGCAAAAGCGGCATCGCTGCCTGCGGCGCTTATGGTTGTATGGTATACGGAGTCGGTCGGATTCAGTTCGCGAAAGTTTTTTAGGCAGCGGCGGGCGGCATCGAGAGCCAAATTCGCGACTTGTGTGCCGTCAATCGGGATTTTGCCGTCAGGACGGGCGATACCGGACTGAGAACTGTTGGGAGCTACGGTACCCGGACCCGCGATGTCGATCGCCAGGCGCCGCTCGCGGATGCCGGTGCGTTGACGAATCCACTCGTCGCTGGTATCCAGCCGAGCCGCGAACCAGTCGTTGTCGATAATTTGTTCGGGGAGAGCCTTACCGCAGGCCTCCAGTACTAATTTCATATCCATTACTACGCTATCACTCTACTATGTCATCACAATACTGCTGTTCTTGGGGGCTACTAATTCCGTTGTGCAGGTCGCGGCGGATTTGTTCCCGCAGACCGCTGAGGTTGTCGGGAAATATCGCCTGACAAACGCCGAGTTCGAGCATATCTTGAGCGGTCAGCCGCATTTTTCCGGCGGCTTCCGGGGCACGGGAGGCATCTTTCCAGAGAATTGTCGCAAAGCCCTCGGGCGAGAGCAGGGTATAGACGGCGTTCTCGAGCATGTAGAGCCTGTCGGCGCAGGCAATGCCGAGAGCCCCGCCGCTGCCGGCTTCGCCGGAGATGATTGCGATAAACGGCACCGTGAACCCCGCCATAAAGTGGAGATTGTTCGCTATGGCCTCGCCCTGACCGCCTTCTTCGGCGGCAATGCCCGGATAGGCGCCCGGGGTGTCGATTATGCTGATTATGGGTCGTCCGAACTTCTCGGCCTGACGCATGAGGCGCTGTGCCTTGCGGTAACCGGAGGGGTTGGGCATGCCGAAGCGTCGGGCGATTTGCGAATCGAGCGTATCGCCTTTTTCGGTGATGATGTAAGTGATGGGCTGTCCTTCGAAGTTGGCCAAGCCGCCGATCAACGCGCTGTCTTCTTCGGCAAATCGGTCGCCGGCCAAGTCGACGCAGTCGGTGCAAAGTGTGTTGAGGATGGCGCGGGGACTGACGCGACCCGGGGCGCGGGCGAGACGGACGCGCTCAAAGGCTGTCGGCAATCGTTGCGTATTTGCCGCTGCCTTGGGCGAATTTACTGATTGTGCGACGGACGATGCGCCAAATTGCGGCTTTGCCGTTGTCTCGGGCGAATTTGCAGATTGTGTCGCGGGGAGTGTAGCGAGAGGCTGTGCGTCGGTATGCGAGATTTTGTTTAAGTGTTCGGGAGCATGGAGGCCCAGGAGGCGGGCAAGTTCGGCGCGCAGGTCGATGCGCGGTACGATGCGGTCGATAAAACCGTGACGATACATTGACTCGGCGGTCTGAAAATCCGGGGGCAGTTCGCTCTTGATGGTTTCTTTGATGACGCGGCGGCCGGCGAAACCGATCAGGGCGCCCGGTTCGGCGAGGATGATATCGCCTAGGGAGGCAAAGCTCGCCGTGACACCGCCCGTGGTCGGGTCGGTTTGGACGGCTATGTAGAGGCGCCCGGAGGCCTGGTGAGAATGAATCGCGGCGGCAGTCCGGCGCATCTGCATGAGGCTGACGATGCCTTCCTGCATACGGGCACCGCCGCTGGCCGTGAAGATAACGACGGGACAGTCGAGCTGTGCCGCCTGCTCAAAAGCGTTGACGACACGGTCGCCGACAATCGTTCCCATCGAGCCCATCATGAAGTCGCGGTCCATCACGCCAAGAATCAGCGGCAAACCGGCGATATGACCGGCGGCGAAGGCGATGGCCTCATCCAGAGTGGCGCGACGCTTTTGCGCCAGCCACTTTTCCTTGTATTCCGGGAAGTCGAGCGGATCGGTGAATTGAGCCGGGGCATCCAAAAGGCGATAGCCCGGGTCGAGAATCAAGTCGAAACGTTGGCGCGCAGGATAAGGCTGATGCCGTCCGCAACGCGGGCAACAGTGCAGATGATCCGTAAACTCCATGAACGTGCTTTCGACGCGGCAGGAGGGGCAGAGGAAAAACAGAGCGGCGTCATTATCGGAAACGGGCGGCGGCACCGGCTTGCGCAGACGGGTCAGCCGGTCCAGCCAACGGATTAATCGCCTTCGGGAATCAAAAAGATTTTTCATTCGCTCATCTCCTTATCGTCATAGGCTTCGGGAACGGAGAGGAGAACCGGGTCGTCGTAAGCTTCGGGATTGCTTATATATTCAAGCAAACGCGGCAGATGCGCTTCGACGTATTCGGTATTGTAAGTACCGCGGATGAAATCTTTCTCATAAAGCAGGACGTACAGCAACATTACGTTTGTATCTATTCCTTCGATAATCAGCTCTTCGAGACAGCGCCGCATGCGTCGCACGGCTTCGCGGCGATTTCGGGCGTGGACGATGACCTTGCCTATCATGGAGTCGTATCGGGGCGAGACGCTGCAGCCGGGGTAGACGGCGGAATCGATCCGCACGCCGGGACCGCCGGGCATGACAAAACGCTCAATGCGGCCGGGCGAGGGACGGAAATCCTGTTCGGGCGACTCGGCGTTGATGCGACACTCGATGGCGTGGCCGTCGAGGCGGATGTCTTCCTGACTAAAGGTGAGATTTTGTCCGGAAGCGATACGGATTTGCTCGCGGATCAGGTCGATGCCGGTGAGAACTTCGGTGACCGGGTGCTCGACCTGGATGCGGGTGTTGACTTCGATGAAATAGTAATTTCCGTCATTATCCAGGACGAATTCGACCGTGCCGGCTCCGAGATAGTCGGCGGCTTGGGCGGCGCGAATCGCGGCGGCGCCCATCTCGTCGCGCAGTTCGGGGGAGAGGGTGGCGCAGGGAGATTCCTCGATCATTTTTTGGCGGCGACGTTGCAGTGAACAATCGCGCTCGCCAAGGTGAATTACATTGCCGGCGGCATCGGCGAGGATCTGAAATTCCAGATGTTTGGGAGCGGAGATGAGCTTCTCCATGTACAGTGCCCCATTACCGAAAGCCTGTTCGGCTTCATTTGTTGCTTCCACGTAAGCGGCCGGCAAATCCGCGGCTTGGTCAACTCGGCGCATGCCGCGACCGCCGCCGCCGGCGTCGGCCTTGAGCAGGATTGGGAATCCGAGCTGATCGGCCAGATCCACAGCTTCGTCAACGGAGTCGAGAATGCCGTCGGAGCCGGGCGTGACCGGAACACCGGCACTCATCATGAGCTGACGGGCGCGGGCTTTGTTGCCGAGGAGTCGGATTGTCTCGGGACGGGGCCCGATGAATTTCAATCCGCTCGCTATAACCAGCTCGGCGAAGTCGGCGCGTTCGGCGAGGAAGCCGTAGCCCGGATGGATGGCGTCGCAACCGCTACCGAGAGCGGCGGCGAGGATATTTTTCATATTAAGATAGCTTTCGCCGGGGGCGGGGCCGCCGACACAGACGGTCGTGCCCGCCAATTCGACATGGAGCGCTTCGCGATCGGCGGTGGAATAGATCATGACCGGCTCGATGCCCATTTCGCGGCAGGTGCGCATAATGCGGATGGCGATCTCTCCGCGGTTGGCGACGAGAACTTTACGGATCATAACGCGCTTCCGGCGGCTGTGCCGACACTGCTGTCGGGCTTGATATCGGCGACGGGAGCTTCAAACTCGACGAGTTCGCCGTTGGCGGGATATATCCTGACCACCGTACCGGAGATCGGCGCCGGAAGAGTGTTCATCATTTTCATCGCTTCAATGATGCATATCGGGTCGCCCTTTTCCACGCGGGAGCCTACGGTGACAAAAGGCGGGGCGTCGGCGGCGGGAGCGGCATAGAAGGTGCCGACCAGGGGTGAACGCAGGGTCTCGACGTTGCCGACGGACGCGGTTTCCGGCTCGTAGCCGTTCCGGAGCGACGTATCAGTGTGAATATGACTGCCTGGTGCTGCGTATCCCGGGATTTGCTCGGTACGATACTCGGATGAAGGCGGAGAAGCTTGACGCTCAAGACGTATTTTAGCGTCGGAAAGCTCGATTTCCAAACGAGTCATATCACTGCCCTTAAATTCACAAATTATCTCAAAAAGCAGCTTGCGATTGAGGACGAGGGTGTCTTCCGCTTGTTTTTCTGCCGACATATATGCCTCCTTACTCATAGTTCGAGGCGAACCGCCTTCGCGTCGCCTCGCAAAGTAGTTAAATAAATTTAATTAAATTTATTTAACTACCGAAGAAGTATAGCCGTCGTTACAAAACTTGTCAAGGATACGAACGAAAAACCCCTGTGAAAATGTCCGGTGCCACGGTTTTTCAGGTAACCGAATGGTATGCTTATGCAGGGGAGCGGTATCGTCGGTAGGAAGTGAGAAAGTCAGCCGTGAGAACGCACTTCAAATTATAGAAAGAGAGTTCGATTAAAATACATGAAAGACAGGGTGTACGTTGACAGGGAGATTCTGCAGTGGAAGGCGAATTTTCACATTCACTCGACCCGCTCGGACGGAGCACAGGAAATTAGTAATCAGGTTGCCGCTTATCGAGAGGCGGGTTATAACATCATTATGCCCAGCGATCACAATCTGATGTGGAATACCGATGAGTATGATGAGGAGAACTTTATCACGATGCGCGGTACGGAGGTCAGCCCGACCAATCGCTATGATAATCAGAAATTTCACGCGGGCGGGCTTTGGCGTGTGTGTCACCATCTTTTGGCGATTTGGGATGAGCGCCTGTACAGGCCCTGTCCGTATGAGCATGACAAACGGCTTAATATGTTGATCAGCCCCGGCATAACCAGTTGGAACGAATATACGCGTTTTTGGCGTGAGCAGGGCTTCTATATGATTTACTGTCATCCCCGTTGGTCCAAGGCGAATGGCGAACACCTGATGGCGATGGAGCATTGCCAGGCTGTCGAGGTGTACAACCATGAGTGCCGGCTCACCGAGAGCGTAGGTTATTCCGAGGCGGAGTGGGACTACTGCCTAAGCAACAATAAGCGTCTTTATTGTTGCGCCACGGATGACAGCCATACGTTCGTACCGCAACCGGAGCCGAATTTTACCGGAGGATTTACGATGATTCAGGCACCGGAGCTGAGTCGTCGGGCAGTCAGTGAAGCTCTGGCTAAAGGTGATTTCTACGCCTCTGAAGGCGGTCCGCAGATTCTCGATTTGCGGGTTCGGGAAGGGTGTATTCAGTTACAGTGCACGCCGACAAGGGAGGTTCGCTTTGTTTCTGAGCCGGTCTACCACTGGGAGATCTCGGCAAGATTACAAGGTGTTGAAGCTATTACCGAACTCGAAGTGGAAATCAAGCCCAAAACACTGTTCATACGCCTGGAGCTGATCGGCTTTGACGGAGCCAAGACCTGGTCACAGCCGATTTTTCCGGAAGACCTGATCAAAGAAGATGAGTATTGAGGCTAGTCAGTATGATAAAGGTTAGTTAGTGGAACAAGCTTTAGTTAGTAGAACAAGCTTTAGTTAGTAGAATAAGCTTTAGTAATTATATATTAAGTACGGTTTAAGCACGGTTGAAAGGCGACGAGTTAAAAAACGAGTCGCCTTTCGGCAAGTTTGCAAGTAACGTACCCGCGCTGACTCCGGCAACGGTCTTCGGCGAGACGCAAGCTGCAAAGTTGTCAAAAGGACTGCCGCCAGCCCCGAAACTGCTGTTAGCGCTTCCTACAACACGGTCCTTTCGGCAAGTTTGCAAGTAACGTACCCGCGCCGACTTCAGCAATGCTCTCCGGCGAGACACAACCTGCAAAATTGCCGAAACCACATCGCCTATCCACACAAACTGTGCCGCCAGCCCCCGAAAATGTCTGTTAGTGCCTCCTTCAACACGAGCCTTTTGGCAAGTTTGCAAGTAAGGTGCCCGCGTTGACTCCGGCAACGGTCTTCGGCGGGACGCAAGCTGCAAAGTTGTCAAAAGGACTGTCGCCGGCCCAGAAACTGCTGTCGCCGACCCCCAAAAACGCTGCCGCCGATCCCAGAAACTGCTGTCGCCGACCCCCGAAAACGCTGCCGCCGATCCCCGAAACCGCTGTCGCCGCAGTTTAACCAACATTCGAACCGTCAGCGCCACTATTTGGCTCGGGTCGTTCTCCAGCGGGTCGTTCTCCAGCGGGTCGTTCTCCGACGGGCTGCGTCACCAAGCGCCAGCGCCGCGGCCCACCGAACATCTCCGCTCGAGCGAGCGCGTCACGTTGGCGGCCGAACTCAATGGCACGCTCGTAACTCATCAGCCGCCGAACGTCGCTTCCAACTTCGTGAGGAATAACCGCCTCGCTCCTCGGTAAGAGCGCGGCGATCTCTTGGAACATATCCCAAAATCTTTCCGTTCGAATGCGGATATACTTTCCTGCCCGACGAAACATTTCACGGATAAACATTTCAAATTGTCGAGGCTTATACAGCTGCGGTGTCCGTAGCGACAAAGCCTCATACTTCCGCGCGCCGAGAATAGTCGCGCGGGCAACGTCGAGATCGCTTTGAGATCTTCTTTTGGGATCGCTGTCATTCCTACCGTGATACGCATCGCTGTCATACTCAATCGCTAATCGCCACTGCTCACTGACAAAATCGCTGTAGAGGCAACTTTTGCGGAAAGTCGCTCTCTCCTCCTCGGTAAATTCGAACCGCCTATTAAAAGCAAGATCCGTAATGCCCATTCCTCCGAGACAATTCGGTAAAGCAAGGAACATAAACAGGATAGGCTCGACAAAAGATTGAGAATTACAATTATCGCGGACATACTTAAGCGCCTGCAGAGCACGGCGACGACCGCGGTGTCCCGGAATGGCTGTGACACAGGCGCGCAAACGCTCCCGCGTACTAAGTGCCGGCAAATTACTGCCCGGCTCTTTTGCGCAAATCAGTAATGCCAGCAGTAGACGGCGATGAAAAGGCAAGTCGTGGGCGACCTGCAGATAGGCAAGTTCCGGCGCGACAATGTGCTCCCCCGAAT
>JAAZIX010000078.1 GCA_012800655.1 Clostridiaceae bacterium
GAAACTCGGCAAAGAGCGCCGGAACAATCTGATTCACGCGTGCGTCCGTGCACTGTGCCGCCAGAATCGTCGAAACCAGTAGCTCCCATGGATCGGCACGCCGATCCAAAGTGCAGTACACTTCCTCATACATCGTACTCAGCTCGGCTATGATTCGAACGGCGCGATCCTGCCGTTCCTCGATTGTCTCATCGGCAAAATAGTCCTGCCGAAAATCCCGGACCATGTTATTCCGCCTTATCGTCGTCTTCCGCAGCTTTGCCGCCCAAATCCGCCAGCTCCCTGTAGAAGGACTGCAGGTCGGTGAATTTGCGATATACGGAAGCAAAGCGCACGTAGGCAACCTCATCTAATTCGCGTAACGCATCCATCAGCATATTGCCGATCACCACCGTCTGAAGCTCGCGGCTCGGACTGTTGCGCACCTCGTCTTCAACCAGATTGACAATGGCGTCGATCTGCTCCGCTCTGACCGGACGCTTTTCGCAGGCTCTTAGGAGACCGTTCACGACTTTGGCCCGCTGAAACAATTCCCGTGACCCGTCGCGCTTGATGACAAACAAAGGCAATTCCTCTATCCGCTCATAAGTGGTAAAGCGAAAAGCGCAACTCAGACATTCGCGGCGGCGACGGATACTCTCTCCGTCATCGGAGGGGCGGGAATCGATCACCTTATCTTCAAGCTGTTTACAGTTCGGACATTTCATATCGTTCGACCTGCTCTAAAGTTGCGACCGCTAGTTACCGCCCGGATTGCGCAAAAAGTCCATAAAGCCGCGCGACCGCGGTTTCTGCTCCGGGGCACCCTTCTCCTGCTCGGTGGACTGTGCCTGCGGTGCGGGGGGTGCGGATGACTGCCAGGTCTGCAAAACGGGACCGTTCGGCTGCGCCGGTACGGGAGGCGGAGAGGGCGGTGTCAACTCGGGCTGAGCCGCCGCACTGTCATCAAAGATGTCATACCCGACGGAACTGCCCATATCTATCGTGTCGGCCACGGGCTCATTCTCCGGCGTCTGATAAGGAGCGTTGCGATCCTGGAAAGGTCCGCTGCCGGTGGAGTACGGATGATGACCGCCCCGTGCGCCGGCCTGATCACGATAGCCCCGGGCTGATTCACGCTCCCCCTCGGGGCGGTCATCGAATCCGGAAGCAATGATCGTGATCGTTAATTTATCTTCCGTGCTGTCGTCGGGAACCGCACCGATGATAATGTCGGCATCGGGTGCGACGGATTCCCGGATAATCGTTGAGGCGTAATTGACCTCGGAAAGCTTAATGTTGGCACCGGTAAAGTTCACGATGACCCGCCGCGCCCCGTCAACATTCGTGTCCAATAGGGGGCTTTGAATCGCCGCACTGACCGCCTGAGCGGCACGATCGCTGCCGGTCGCCTCGCCGATGCCCATGTGACACATACCGGCATTGATCATGACCCGCCGTACGTCGGACAGGTCCAGGTTAATCAAACCGGGCAGGGCAACCAGGTCGGAAATGCCCGACACGCCGTACCGCAGAACGGTATCTGCCTCGGCAAGGGCCTGCTCAAAAGTCGTTTCTTCGGGAATTATGTCCAGGAGCTTATCGTTCGGTACGACAATCAGGGAGTCGACGTATTTTGCCATCTCCTGAATACCGATATTGGCGTTTTGCAAACGATGCGCTCCTTCAAAGCTGAAAGGACGCGTAACCACGCCGACCGTGAGAATCCCTTTCTCGCGGGCAATCCGGCAGATGACCGGCGCGGCACCGGTTCCGGTTCCGCCGCCCATGCCGGCCGTGACAAAGAGCATGTCTGTATTGCCGATCAGCTTGGCCAGTTCATCCTCGCATTCCTCGGCCGCCTTGCGCCCGATTTCGGGATCCGCTCCGGCACCGCGACCGCGGGTCAGCTTTTCGCCAATCTGGAACTTATTCGACGCCAACGAACGTGACAATACCTGATTATCAGTGTTAACCGCTATGAAAGTAATTCCCTTCACGTCGCTGGCGATCATTCTGTTCACGGCGTTGCAACCGCCGCCTCCGACACCGATAACTTTGAGAGTCGCGAAACTGGCTGTGTCTACTACCTCCGCGACTGGTCTAGATTCATATTGATATGTCAAAGCTCCCGCTCCTCTCATATTTGCCCGGTCATGCCGCTGCAACGTAGTTTCCCATATTTTACAACAGTATTACAGTTGTTACAATACCTTGTGGTTATTTAGTTGTTTTGTAACATAATGTAGGGGTTGGAAACGGATTGCTGTAATTACATTATTACAGCATTAATCTGATTTTTATGGTCTCACGCTCTTTTAGTTGTAGTGATATTATGATGTTATATCGACCTTGTTGCTAGAAAATATGAGCTCGCGGCGGGAACTATTCGTCGAATTCTTCATTATCGTCCGAATGTTGATCCGCAACTTCGCTTTGCCTGTCGCCGATCATGCTTTCTACATAAGCGGCCCGTTCCGCCGCCTCCGCCTCCGCCCGTCGTTCGTGGCGCATACGGATAATCTCCCGGCGCTTCTCCCGCAAAGCCGAGATCGTCAAGCGCCTGATCTCGGAAATATTGCTGAAAATCCGCACGCCAAACGCAACCACAGCTGCGATATTCAACTGAATATTCAATCTCTCACCGAGAATAGTCAAGAGAACGGCGACAATGCTGTTACCGATCAGACCGGTCAGAAAGTTGGGGGTGCTGTATTTACCGCGGAGACTGGCCGAAAGCGCTCCGAACATTGAGTCCATAATGGCCAAGATAGCGATGGCAACATAGTTCGACCAGACCAGCGGAATCTCCACCCGCATGATCAGACCCAAAATCAGTCCCAACAAAAGACCAATCAGTGCCAGCACGTTTTGTCCTCTCCTCTCCTATGCGGTTCGCATTAACATTCTCTGAACTATTGTATTGCTAATCGCAACTTTTTTCAAACCTTACCCTTTACTTTTACTCGAATTCGCGCCCGAAACTTATGTAGATGGCCCGCTTGTCGCTTCGACCGAAACTCCGGCCGAAATTTCAGTCGCTGCTTCGCTCGGAGCCTCCGTAGGCACTTCGGTCGGTAGCTCGGTCGGAGCTTCCGTGGGCGGTTCCGTCGGTGTTTCCGTAGGCACTTCGGTCGGTGTCTCGGTCGGAGCTTCCGTGGGCGGTTCCGTCGGTATTTCCGTAGGCACTTCGGTCGGTGTCTCGGTCGGAGCTTCCGTAGGCGGTTCCGTCGGTATTTCTGTAGGCACCTCGGTCGGTGCCTCAGTCGGAGCTTCCGTAGGCGATTCCGTAGTAGGCGGTTCCGTCGACTCTTCCGTCGATGTCTCGGTCACTTCTTCGCTCTCCTCCGTCGGCGGCAATGTCTCCAACGGCCGGAAGAAGCGATTACGTTCATCTATGCAAACTATGCCGGCACCCAATTCGTTCAAGTGCCCCGCCTTGTAGGCATAGCGTAGCCAGGTAATATTTTCCGCCAAATTAATATCTAGATTATCAAAGCGAATCCAGCGCAGCTCGTTATTAGCCAGACGCAGACTCAGGTAATACCTGACCCCGTCGGTACTGCGCACTGAATCCACCAAAGCAAATAAGCGTTCCCCGTCATCGGCGGTGCTGTCGGAAGACAGAATCGCATCCAACAGCACAATTGCCGCCACAAAGCGTCTGCGTGAATCATCGTCCAGTTGCTCACCCAGCTTAACATCATCCGGCAGAATACCCTCTATGCGCGGAATACCCGTCGGGACCGTGCGGGCAAAGGACAGAGCCATACCCTTGACGTCCAAAATTACATATTCATCACCCAGACGCATATAGCCCACCGGCTTCGCCTCGGTAAACTCAATCAAAATTCTGCCCGGAATCAGGACTTTTGCTTCAATATCGGCAAAAAACGGATAAGCGCGGCGCAGACGTTCCTCGACGCCGCGGGCCCGAAAAGTAAATAACGACTCAAAGGAATCGATGACATAAGTCAATACGTGTGTTCCCGTTTCTATCCCTGCCGCCCGACCGACCTCCGCCGCACTGAGCGCCGTGGTGCCTTTTATCTCAATTCCCTCAATATAGAACTCCGGCAGAAACATCAGCATAAGAGCGGCGGCAATCAGCACAACCACCAGCACTATACTGAAAATACGCACCCCGGTTCGTAGCGGCGACACGGAAGATATTACCGCCCGTTTGCGCTCCCGCTCGGCCTGACGATAGATTCGTGCCTGGTCGGCCTCGCGCGCCGACAATTCCTCCCGCTGACGGCGACGCATATCGCTTTCCCGCTTCCGGCGGCGCATATCGCTCTCCCTATTTTGCCGCTGATTTGACTCGGTTCCTTGCCGCTTTCCCATGCCCTCCCGCTCCGCTTAGATCAGGCGAACAACTTCGGCGGCGATCTTCTCTACGGCATCCGGTTCGGCTAGAGAGTGCGCCCTTCTTCCCATCTCCTCAAGCCGGCTGCCATCGGTCAGCAAATCCGCCAAAACAGCCTCCAATTTTTCCGGTGTAAAGTCGGCATCAGCTACCGTCAGAGCCGCTCCTTCCTCAACCAGCTGACGCGCATTGAAAGTCTGATGATCCGAAGCCGCCTGCGGGTAAGGAACTAATAAAGACGGGCGTCCGACCGCACAAATCTCCGCACAGGTCATCGCCCCGGCGCGCGAGATGATCAGATCGGAAGCCGCCATGTAGCGCGGCATATCGTCGATGTACGGTTTGATCTCCAGCTCGGAACCGACATTGTGAGTATTCTTCAGTTCAACACATTCTTCGTAAAGGCGCGCCCCGGCGGCAATGATAACATGCAGAGAAACGTTGTCAGCCCCCTGCCGCGCCGCCAGCCACTTGATAACCGTCGTATTCAGGCGCCGCGCTCCCAGTGAACCGCCGCTGACCAGAATCAATCGTTCCGCCGTATCCAGACCCAGAATCGAACGGCTTGCCTCACGCTCCGCGGCAAAAAAATCCGGACGCACCGGATTGCCGGTCAGGGTGATGCGAACACCGCGAGGAAAGAATCGCTCGGCCTCGGGATAGCTGATACACACCGTCGCCGCCGAACGGGCAAAAAGGCGATTACTGCGACCGGGGAAGGCATTCTGCTCATGTAGAACCAGTGGAATTCCCAGGCTGCCGGCAGCCGCCACCACGGGTGAGCACACATAGCCGCCCATTCCGATCACCACCTGCGGCCGCTCCGCCTTCAGATGTTCCCGACAGACCCGTCTGCCGCGGCGAAATTCACGATAGGCGCGCAGGAGCTTGATCGGTGAGCTCCATACCAACGGCGCCGCCGGCGTGGTCAAATAATTGAATCCGGCACGAGGAACTATTCGACTCTCCAGGCCGGATTCCGTTCCGATAAAACTGATCCGCATTTGTGGATTGGCGGCACGCAAATACTCCGCCACCGCCAGAGCAGGGCTGATATGCCCGCTGGTACCGCCGCCGGACAGCACCACTCTTTCCAATTTGCTTAAATCAGTCAACATCATACTAAATTACTTCTCCCGCAGTCTTTTCCCTCATCGCCGGCCCTAAAGCTTCACCGACAATAAGATCATCCGCCTCCGTCTCCTCCCTGCGTAGCGGCAGATAATAGGCATCGAAGCGGGAAATATTCAAAATCATGCCCACCGCGGTAAGGAAAAACAGAGTCGAAGTTCCGCCGTAACTGAAGAACGGCAAGGTAATTCCGGTCGGCGGGAACACTCCCAAATTAACCGCGATACTGAAAAAAGCCTGAATAACGATCAACAGTGTATAACCGAAAGCCGCCGCCCGACCGAAAGGACTCGTCGCGCGTAGAGCAATTCCCACACCCAGAACCAGAAAAACCAGAAAGGCCAAAATCAGTAGCGTACCGCCGATAAAGCCAGTCTCTTCGCAAATAATCGCAAACACATAGTCGGTATGCCCCTCCGGCAAATAATTGAATTTTTGCCGACTGCGCCCCAGCCCGACCCCGGTGAGACCGCCCGACCCTATCGCCAGCCGTGCCTGGACAACCTGATAGCTGTCGTCCTCCGTAATGGAATCACTTTCGGTAAAGATTGCGATTCTCCGGGCAACGTGGGCAAAACGATCGAACATATCCATCACTTCCGGCTTCGCCTGGGCGTAAATTAAAAAAACGCCGAGAGCAACACCGATAAGCATGAGGAGGATCAATCCGCCCGCCAGCCAGGAACGCCAGCCGACTCCCGACGTAATCATGATCAAAAGGGTTAAAAACATAATGATCAAAAAGGCGGACAGATGCGGTTGCATAACCAGAATCAAGCAAGGAATCAGCCCGATGAAAAAGGGCACAACCACGTCGGTCCATCCGGCCCTGAAAAAGGGACGCCGCTTCTCGTAGCGGGAATTTTTCCTCTTATATCGGCCGTTCAGGCGGGCGTAGTAAACCGCCAGGCAGTAGATCACGATTACTTTGCTCAATTCCGAGGGTTGAAAGTTTAGTCCGACGCCGGGCAGAGGCAACCAACGCCGGGCACCGTTAATGAGTATGCCGTGCGAGCGCACCAGCACCAGGAGACCGAGAGAAACGATCCAAAGAATGGTTGCCAACCAGGGTCTGCTCAGGTAACTGCTGGGAATCCGAGTCACAATGAACATCAGGCACAGACCGATTAGAGCCGAAATCATCTGGCGCATGAGAAAATACGTGCTTTCTCCCCGCTGAGTCGAGGCAATTCCTATGCTCGTGCTGAACATCATAATCATACCGAAGCCGGTCAGAGCCAGAGCCAGAACCAACAGACCGGCGTGGACGCGGCTGGACTTGTACAGTTCGCGGATCAGAACTCTGCGACGCGCTCTGTTCAAACTCCGCTCGCGGCGTGCTTCCTTTGTTAATTCCCTAGTCGTCATTTTGTCACCCTACTTTAACCACGGCACCAAGAACCAAAAATTCACTGCCTGAGAAAGCGCCACAAAGACGCTGAACCAGAAAACTATCTTATTCTCCGACCATCCTTTGAGTTCAAAGCTGTGGTGGATCGGAGTCATCGGGAAAATCCGCTTTCCGCCGGTCAGTTTGAAATAACCGACCTGCAGAATGACCGACAGCGCTTCGAAGAAGAAGAGAAAGCCGCCGACCAGCATCACCCAGGGGACTCCCAGAATCAGCGGTACCCCGGCAATGATCGCGCCCATGCTCAGCGAGCCCCAGTCGCCCATGAAGACCTTGGCCGGATGACGGTTGAAAACTAAAAAGCCCAGTGCGGCACCAACCAGAACCGCCATAGCCCATTCACTCGCTCCCTGGCGCTGCCCCAATACTCCCGGTAAGTCAATCCGGCGCAGAGTAATGATCAGAGTCAGGGCAAAGACCGTGCTGACGGTGCTCAACAGCCCGTCAACGCCGTCAGTCAAATTAACCGCGTTTATAAAGTAATATAAATAAAGAACAATAAAGAGACCGTAGACGTAGACCCATGCCCCCGTTATAGCAATCGGATTGTACATAAAGGGCAAAACGATATACAGCCGCTCACTGTCGGCGATGAACCAAATCGCAAACAGCAGGCCGACGGCGAGCGAAGCCAGAGTTTTGGTGCGAAAATTCAGCCCTTTGCCGTTCACTCGCACCTTTACATAGTCATCCCAGGCACCGATCAGACCGAAAAGCAGGGTCAGCAGACCCAGACCGACAAAAGTGCGGCGCAGTTCCCCGGTCTGCCAAAAGGCCGGGATCAGAAGAGCCAGCGCCAGAAGCGGCGCAAAGAAGATACCGCCGGCGGTCGGCGTACCGTCCTTCGTCAGATGAGAGGGAGGTCCAGAGCGACGCTCCTGTTTGCTGAAACCGGCACGACGCAGCTTCGGCAAAAACAGTAACCCCGCAATCACGGTCAGAACCATTACGGCAGCGCCGGCAATGATTAACTCATAAATCAACATCGGAATCCTCCTGCGTCCGGAGAATCGCCGCCCCGGCGCTCAGCGGCTCGATCAAGAGCCATAACTTATGAAAATTCGACCCCTTCAGCAATATCACGTCTCCTTCTCTTACGGCGGAGCATAGATCGGCCGTGAGACTTTCGCGGTCGGAATAAGTACGAATAACTGTTTCTTCCCGACCGTCCACGGAGTCCCGGAATCCGTGCAACACACTCTCCGCATCCGCTCCGCAGACCAAAGCCAAATCCGGAGCCATAGCGGCGATATCCTCGCCGACGCGATAATGAATCTGCTCGGAAAAGGCGCCCAATTCCATAACCGTTCCCAAAACCAAAATCCGCCGCGCCCGGCCGGCGATCTGTTTTTGTACCGCCAATGCCGCATGTATCGACTCAAAGCTGGCATTATAACTGTCATCTATAATCGTGATTCCGTCAATCTCACGGATTTCCTGGCGGCTACCCGGCAATGTAAAGGTGTCCAGTTCCGACAAAATCGTCGGCAATTCCAAACCGCAGATCGCCGCGCAGGCCAGCGCCAAGAGTAAATTAGCCAAATGATGTTCGCCGATAATATCGACCCGTACCTCTCCCGCAAGCGGCACAAAACCCTCGACGGATCCGACAGTGCGGACCGAAAAAGAAAGTTCTTTTTCGGTCCGCACGTCTTCGACCAAAAGCAGGGGTATTTCAGTTTCAGTGCCGGCAAAGCTGTGTGTTCGACCGTCTCTCCGTCCGACGAGAACGATTTTATATGCGGAACGCAGACCAGGCTCACTCGCGACCCAGGTAGCAAGTAGCTCGTCCTCCCCGTTTAGCACCAACCAGCCACCCGGCTTGAGACCGGTGATAATTTCCGTCTTGGCGCGGAAAAGATTTTCCCGGTTGTCTAAATTTTCAATATGCGACCAACCGATATTGGTAATCACGGCAATGTCCGGACGCACCATCTCGGAAAGCCGGCGAATTTGTCCGGCGGCATGCATGCCCAACTCCAAGACGCAGAAATCGGCATCATCCGGCAGATCCAGAAGCATCTGCGCGGTTCCGATCTGATTATTGAGATTCTCCCGCGTCTGGTAGACTTTGCCACCGCCCTTCAAAGCGGCAGCAATCCAGTTGCGAGTCGATGTCTTCCCGACCGAACCCGTTACGGCAATGACAACGCCTTCGTATTTGTTGCGACGTAAGGCGGCCAAATCCTGGAGCGCCCGAAGCGTATCATCGACCAGGTACACTACCGTCGTTTCCGCCCACTCTCGCGCCACATCCGCACGATCGACACAAATGCCTCCCGCACCCGCCGCCACGGCCGCCGCGACAAAATCATGTCCGTCGAAATTCTCGCCGCGCAGAGCTACGAATAAAGCTCCGGCATCTAGACTGCGGCTGTCCGTACCGATACTCGGGAATTCACACCCCACAAAGCGCCTTTCGGCATAATTGCTGAACGAACAATTCAGACAATTCAGAGTGGAATAGACTGTTTCAACTCCGTAACGCATTTATTCGCCTTTCCCGCGATTGAGTTCCCGCAGAGCGTCGACAATATCCTCGTACGGCGCATCCGGCGGGAAGATCTTTTGCTGCTCGGCCAGCGCATCTATCCGTAGCGGCAGATATTTCCGTTCATGAATTTCCGGTTCGCCCCGCATACGTATGCCGCCCTCAGCGCTGTAGTCGCGCGGGGTCACGCCTTCATTTTTGACGGATGCGGTAGCCACTTCCGATTCTCCCTTAAAAACCAATTCAATCACACTGTAGGGATTGATATAAGACGGCTCCTCCTCGGTATGCGCGGCAATATCCTGTTCGGTAACCGTTCCGGTCCAATTACTGCCCTTCAACGTCAAATTCAACTTGTTTTCGCGCGCCAGCTCCATAACCTGATCCAAATTCAAGCCGACAAAATTCGGCATCGCTATCGGTTCAAAGTCCGGGAAACTGCCGTCCATGCTGAGATAATAACTCTTATAACCTCCCAGACGCTGACCCTCGGCCGACCGTGGCAGTACAGCGGCAACATAAGCATTCATATCCGCCCCCTCGGGCACGTCATACGAATCTCCTCTGCTGTCAATCTGATAAATTGCCTCATGTAGCCGCAGACCGGTAAGTTCCGGCATAGGCAGCGGCCAGAACTGCCGGGCTATCTCCCTTTGTGTATATGACCGTTCGTATCCCTCCAGACGCGAGAGCCGCCTGATGATGTCGCGGTTGGCCATCTGCGGCAGATACGAGCCGATCTGATAGGTCTCATTAAAGAACATTGTCAACACTACATAGTCCGGCCGTTCCCGCGGATACATACCGACCACCGAAACGACCTTAAATTCATCATAATCGCCGTAGCTGGAAGTTCCAGTTTTGCATACACTGTCTATGCCCAAAGCGGCGGCGAAAGGTGCCGAACCTTCGGTAATTACACCGCGCATCATGTTGCGCAACGTAGCACAGGTTTCTTCGGAAAAGACCCGACGCACCTCCACCGGCATAAATTCATGCGTAACATTGCCGAAGCTGTCGGTCAACTTCTGAGCGATTTGCGGACGCATCAGTCGGCCGCCATTGGCAACAGCGGAATAAGCCATAACGAATTGGATCGGTGTCACGGTACTCTGCTCGCCGAAGGCAAAAACGGCCAAATCGATTGGCGTCGGCTTGGTGTGTATCATTCCGACCGATTCGGCCGGAAGGTCTATCCTCGTGCGCTCACGAAAGCCGAGAGCATTGATGTAGTTGTAAAAACGTTCGATTCCCACCCGTTGTCCGATCTGAACAAAGACCGGGTTCGAGGAATGCCACAATGCCTCGGCAATATTGACCCAGCCGAAATTGTTCGGGAAAATATGACTGCTGATCGGCTTTTCCCAGCCCTTCATGATCAGCGGCGCGTCGCTGAATTCCTCGTTCATTCGCACCGCATTTTCCTCAATCGCCATCGCGGCGGTCAATACCTTCATCGTCGAGCCCGGCTCGTAAGTGCGATTCACCGCCATCGCCGGCCAGAGCTTCGCCGTCATATATTGCAACTGACTTTCGTCTTTATTCGGATTCCACTCCTCCGGATCATAGCCGTCCGGCGCTGCGGAAGGATCGTTCAGATCGTAAACATTCGAGCCGGCCATAGCCACGATTGCACCAGTATCGGGGCGAACGATAATTGCGAGGGAGCCGTCCCCGGTGTTGTACTGCTTTGTGTAGTAGCCCATTACCTCTTCGGCAATCGCCTGAATCTGCGTGTCGATATTCAACACGACATTCGAGCCGTTCCGTGCCTGAACTTCGAGCGGCACAGAATACGGCAGAGCGCCGCTTCCATAATTATCGGTCTCCAGGAAGCGATAACCGGCCTGGCCGGACAAAATATCATTGTAGCTGGACTCGATGCCGGTGACACCCACCAAAGTATCGACGGGCTGATTGGCAAAGCCGATTACCGAAGCCGCGAGGCTGTTAAAAGGGTAGTAGCGTTTTTCGACCGGGTCAATCGTCAGACCCCCGACTCGCAGCTCTTTTATTCCGGCCTGCAAAGCATCCTTCTGCTCGACGGTAACTTCCTTTTTGAGAATAATATACGGACGAGTTCGGTCACTGAGAACCGTTTCGAGTTCTACCGGAGACATATCTATTGCTGTCGTAATCATTTCCTTCATTGCCGCGATTTTTGCCGGATCGCGGCTGGAATTCAGAAAGCTGGCCGGCGTCACGCCGACCGTATAGACATAACTCGAAACCGCCAAATCCCGACCGTCGGAGGAAATGATTTTGCCGCGCTGAGGGAACTCGGACAGCTTGTTATAATGCTGTTTAGCCGCCTGAATGGCATATTTTTCATAGTCGATGATTTGGATTTGTCCCGCGGAGTGAATCAAAAGCCCGCCGAAGGCAAAAATAAGAACCAGGACAATAAGCATGGCGGCGCGTGAACCACGCGCCACCTTTCTTTGCCTTTCTCGTTCGGCATCCCGGCGTGGCGGAGAATTTTTTCGGATCTGCCCCGACATCAGGGTTACTCCGGAATAATGCCGCCGAGCCGGTAATCACCTTCCGGTGCCGCTTCTCCGGACGCGGACAAATAGTACGGGAATGTCCCTGGTGCCGCCTGTTCCTGCAAATATGCCGCCATATTCTCCATCAGTGCCATTAATTCGGCATTGTCGGCACGAGCATTGACCAGAACATAGCTCGGCACTCCGCCGCTGAAGCTATCCTGCCGCGGCACGAACACGTTTATAATCTGGTCGGCGCCCGGATCCTGCATACCGAGTTCAACGGCTCGGGTACGTAGTTCGCTCTGCTCCTGATCCTGAATCAAATTCAATTTACGCTGGGCATTGCTCATCTCCAACTTGCGAATCTCCCGCGCCAGCTTATTATTGGCCAAATTTGCCGAGCTGACCGCGGCTTGGTTCATGACGATGCCGCCGATCACGATTCCGATCAAAGCAATCAGAATCAGAGTAGTCAGAATGCCGCTACGACGGTGTTCATTCATCGAACGCCGGATCCGGATTTGGTCCCGGATGAGCTGTTCATCCGCATTTTGTGGTACCAGGCGCGGCTGGGCCGCCTGCTCCTTTGCCACTCTTTGCGGCTGCTTCCGGGGCTGGATAACCGGCGGAACAACCTGACCTGGAACTACCCGACTAGGGGCAAGAGGCAACTCATAGGCAGCGATAACCGTCGGCTTTAACGCCGCACTTCCCTCGGTCAT
Organism: Clostridiaceae bacterium; assembly: GCA_012800655.1. Taxonomy (GTDB): domain Bacteria; phylum Bacillota; class Clostridia; order Saccharofermentanales; family Fastidiosipilaceae; genus JAAZIX01. The sequence continues at coordinate 12,593 of JAAZIX010000078.1, forward strand.
TCTCTTTCTGTATGCCATGTTTCCGTAAGCACTCATGGTTCCGGCCTCACTTCCCCTATGTTCTATTTCGTTTCGGCGACTCCGCGTCACCGATAATTCGCTCAAATACCCGCAATCTGGCGCTCCGCGCTCTGGGATTACGTTTTACTTCCGCCGCGGAAGGTTCGATTCCCGAACCGCTCACGACTTTTCCCAAGGGCAAAAGTCCGCAAACGCAAACCGGGAAATCCGACGGGCAGGTACAGGGTTTCTGCCATGTTCGCATCCGTTGCTTGATCAGCCGATCCTCCAAGGAGTGGTAGCTGATGATGCCGCACCGGCCTCGATCGGCGAGCAGTTCCGGAACGGCGTCCAGTAGATCTTCCAACTCCTGCAACTCGCGATTTACCGCGATGCGCAGGGCCTGAAATGTGCGCCGCGCCGGATTTCCCTTGCGACGCTCCGCCGCCGGTACCGCCGAACGGATAATCTCGAGAAGCTGCAGGGTGCCGCGAATCCTCTTCTGCCGTCGCTCCGCGACGATTCGGCGGGCAATCGACGCGGCGTAGCGCTCTTCGCCGTAACGGCGGATAATGTCCGCCAGTTCCCGCTCCCCCAGTTCGTTGACCAGGGTTTCGGCCGTCCGCTCATCCGCGTCCGTTCCCGAACGGTTCATCCGCATGTCCAGCGGTCCGTCCTGCAAATAGGAAAAGCCCCGTTCCGCTTCGTCGACCTGGCGGGAGGACATGCCTATATCGGCAAAAATCACGTCTGCCGCGACGATATCGCGTTCGCGGCATATCTCCGCCAGCTTCCCGAAAGTGCCGGCGACGACTTCCCAGCTTGCCTCCGTTTTCACTTCCCGCAAGTAGGCGGTGGCGGAAGCTCGGGCCTCGGCATCACGATCGATGGCAATCAGGCGTCCGTTCGGACCTAGTTGCTCCAGGATCAGGCGGCTGTGTCCGCCTTCGCCGAGAGTGCAATCAATGCAGACCGAATCTCTGCGTATCTGCAATTGGGCAATAGATTCGGTCGCCAATACGGGAATATGCTTGCGTTCGGCTTGCGGACCTTCCATAGGCCGCTCCTAGACAATGCCCGTGATCTCGTATGTCGACAGATCGAGGTCGCCAAGCGGAACTTGAGTCGCGCGGCGCTCGAGATGGCTCTTGAGCGAACAGAGCAGCATCGTGTCATCCAGGTCGGACAGGGAGACTTCTTCGCCGGGACTGACTTCGATCAGATCCCACAGCTCCCTGCTGATGGAAATGCGCCCCTGACTGTCCAGCGGACAGAATGTCGCTTCACCGATAATTTCCAAGCGCATGCGCCTGACGCGCGGGTCGGTTCCCGGCAGAGATTCGATCTGCCGCTTCACCGCTTCATACGCCGGAACCGTATATATCGAGAGGTAGCCCTCCTGCAGGCTCACGGTTACCACTACCTCATTACCGATCTGAGGACGCAAACGAGCCGGGAGGAAAAGCCTGCCCTTCTCATCAACTTTGTGCGTATACCGTGCCATATCCTGCCTGTGTATCTGTTTTTTGTCGCTTCCAGTAGACGCCACTGCACTCCACAATTCTCCCTGTAGAGTGAAATCTTGCTCCACTTTTCACCACGACCGAAGTTTAACCCCGCTTTGAAATGAATGCAAGATGTTTTTTCGGAAATTTCGCCGATTTGTTGCTCTATTCCTTACTTTATGTACTTATTAGGGGTGTCTTCAAGCAGGTCGTTTCGTCAGACGAATTTTATTTCGCCTCAAAGCCGGGTTTATATAGTGAACGTGCACGAGCCCCGCCTGCCTTCGCCATGTTGCCGGACTTTTTTACATCTAATGTTCATCCTATTCGCAACTGATTTCCGAATTTGTTACAATTAAAATTCGAGATTGCCGCACAGGCAGTCCGGGAGGGTGTATATGAGCGACGGCACTGTTGACAGTAGTGATAAGAACCGGAAATCCGGGCAGGACAGCGAGCGGAGACGACGCGTCTCGGCCAGCGGCTCCGGCAACCGCCGCAATCAGCCGCGTTCCCGGAGCGGTTCCCGGCGGAATGAACCGGCCGGACGCTGGCGCGACAGCGATACGCCAAGCAAACCGGACAACGCCGGTCAGCAGGGCGGACAACAGTCGGCCGAACGCCGCCGCCAAGATGAAGACAAACAACAAAACAGGCGCCGTCGGCAGAGTGACCGCCGACAGCAGAGCGAACGTCAACAGCGGGATGAGCGCCGTCAAGGTGAACCTCGCCAGCAGGGCGAGCGTCAACAGCGGGACGATCGCAGACAACAGGGTCAACCTCGCCGCCGGGATGAAGGCCGGCAACAGTCGCCCCGCCCGTCGGGTGAACAGCGGCAAAGAGACGATAGGCGCCCCGCCGGCGATAGCCGTTCCGGATCCGGCCAGAGCAAACGCCGCCGCCGTTCCTCGAACCAAAAATCGGGGCAGCGCCGCCAGCGTGAGCAGACAGCCGGAGAACGCCCGGTAGCCGCAACAACGCCGGTAAGCGCCGAACAGTCCCCCGCCCGCCCCGTAAATGATCGTACGGACATCTCCTATGACACCCGCGATATCAGCGAAATACGCGACCAAATCCCCGCCGAATTGCGCAATGATCGAATACCCGTAACTCCGAGCGCGCCCGCCGAAGGCCGACACAAGAGCAAAGACGCGGAAATAGCGCCAACACCGGCTTCTCTCCTTTCCGTCGTCGATAAGGAATCGACCGGTGAAGAAACACTCGAGGATATAGTCCTTTCCGTAGAACGCCTTGAAAGAGAACTGCGTCTCGATATCGATGACATCAAAAATATCAAGTTGGACTGACATTTCCGGGGCCTGCCCGCTTTTGGAGCGTTTGGCCGCTCCGGAGCGCCGCCGAAACAGCGGCGGATATATCGGCTTTCACATGCCGGGGCATCGGGGCGGACACGATTTCCCGCCCGAACTGCGTACCGCTCTGAGTGCTCTCGACATTACCGAGATCAGCGCCAGCGACGACCTTAACGCTCCAGGCCCCGCCCTCCGCGCCGCCGCCCACCTGGCCGCCGAAGCCTGGCAGACGGAGCGTAGCTATTTCATCACCACCGGAAGTTCCACCACCATAAAAGTCATGCTCGCCCTGGCTCCCGGCCCGGACGGTCGCCTCTTCTGCTCGCGTGCGGTTCATCAGAGCGTCATCCATGCCGCCGCCCTTCTGAACATACGCCCCGTCTTCCTGCCGGATGATCTCAACCTCGAAACAACAACCGCTCTCCTCTCCGCCCATCATGACGAATCCGGACGTTCCGCGTTTCTAATCACTTCCCCCGACTATTACGGCCGCGTCGTCGATTTGCGCGGCATCGCCTCATTGGCCGAGCGCGAGCGAATTCCCCTCCTGATCGACGCCGCCCACGGAGCTCACTTCAATTTCGCCCCCGACCTAGCCCCGCCGCCCGCGACCGCGTCCGGCGCCGACCTTATTGTTCACAGCCTGCACAAGACCCTTCCGGCTCTTACCCCGGCCTCCTTGCTACACGTTGCCTCAAACTCGCTCTTCGCCGCCGACTTTGACGACGAAAAAATCTACCACTATCTGCGCATATTCCAGACCAGTAGCCCCTCTCTGATGGTTGCCGCATCCATGGACTACGCGCGTTATTACGTGAGCAATCACGGCGGGGCGGCTATCGCACGTGTACACGAAGAATTGCTGGAACTGAACCGGAGCCTGCATGATTACGGCTACATCCCCGAAGGTCCGTTGCCCCGTTCGGCGTACCCCTCCGGCCTTGCGGAGCGCGACCCGATCCGCCTGGTTCTGGATTGCTCCTGCCTCGGTGGAGGCTTCGCGATGGCACATTATTTGGAAAGCAAAGGCATCTACTGCGAATTGGCCGAACCCCGTCGGATCGTCTTCCTGCCCTCGCTCGGACAACCGGCGGAGGACTTCCGAGCCCTCGGCAAAGCGCTCCGCGAGTATGCCGAACAGTTTCAACGCAAAGGATGCAACGGTGACAGCAAAAACGCCAACGGTGGCGACGGCAAAAACGGCAACTGCTACGGCGACAGCGGCAGCAGCAACGACAACGGCAACGACGGCGTCGAAACGGATATTCCGTATCTGTCGCGCCGGGATATAGATGAAATAGATCAGATATATGTTAGTATGCGCGAGATGCCCGCCGACTGTGAAGGTCGCGCCGAGCCGCATTTGATGCTGAACCTGGCGGCCGCGACCGCCCTGCCCCTATCGCAGGCGGTCAATCGTCGCCTGGCGACACCGCTGATAATTCGCCCGCCCGGACTGGCCTGCCGCTGGCCCGGAGAGCATATAAACGCCGACGAACTGCCGGCTTTGACAGAGCTGCACAGGTTTTTTGTGCAAATTGATGGTATCACCTCGGGTAGCGCCCGGGTTTTGTTGTGACTTTTCACGAAGTTGCAATTTGTGTTTTGGAATTGCGATAAATCGCGCTTCTAAAGCACATATTAGGTAGAAGGGAGACGACAAGCAATGAGCTTAACTCAAACTCAACTTACAGAGTTGCCGGATGTCGAGACCTGCATCCTGGCCCTGGGACGCGGCGACACAGACTACATGGAACCGCTGTACCACCAGACCAGTAGCGCGGTGTTCGGTTTCGCAATCTCAATTCTGAAAGATCGAGGCCACGCGGAGGACGTAATGCAAGACACCTACATTAAAATTTATGAGGCGGCCCATACGTACCGCAAAACAGGAAAACCTTTACCGTGGGTTTTCGGCATTACCCGCAATTTGAGTCTCATGAAGCTCCGTTCCGACAAGCGACTGACGACGTTGCCCGATGAAGCTACATTGGATGCCGTCATGTCCGACACAGCACCTCTTACGTACGAAGAGACCGGTCTGCTGACCACGCTGTTCGGACAATTGGCAACCGATGAGCAACAGATCATCATCCTCAGTCAGCTGGTGGGCTTGAAACATCGAGAGATCGCCGATTTGCTCGAGATGCCGCTTTCGACGGTATTGTCGCGCTACAGGCGGGCACTCAAAAAGTTGGAACGACGCTACACGGAACCCCTCGCACTATTTAAGGAGGAACCATTATCATGACCCAAGAAACAAACCCGACCATGAGAACGGCTTTTGACAAAATCAAGCCCAATAAACTGCCGAGCATTATGGCGAGTATTCGGGCTCGCGAGATGGCTCCGGCAAACCAGGGTCCGGCTTCGCTAGCCGCGCCGCCAAAAAAGAATGAAAAGGTGATACAAATGAACGCAAACAATTCGAATCAAAACACAAACGCTAAGCCGCGTAAGAACAAGCGTCGCAATATCTGGGCGCTGATGATTGCCGCCACCCTCGCCGTGGCATTCCTGGGAACCGGTCTGTTCTTCTTGCTGAACCGTACCGCCCCGCAGCAGGTTGCCGCCCGTGTCACGCTCGACGTTAACCCGAGCTTCGAGATTGAACTCGACGACGACGACGATACGCTGGATGTTAAGGCTAAGAGCAAAGACGCCGAAGCAGTCCTTGCCAAAGTCGATATCAAGAAGAAGTCCGCTTCCGACGCACTGGTCGCCATCATTGACCAGCTGGCGCAGGACGGCTATCTGAGCGACGACCAGAACTCCGTGTTGCTCAGCGTCGAAGCCGAGAGCAACGAAAAAGCTCAGGCGCTCCGCGAGTCGCTGGTCAACAAGCTAACCGAAAAGAACGCCAGCCTCTCCTTTGAGCTCGCGGTCGTCAGCAAAGCCTTTGACGACAAAGAAGCGAAAGAGCTGACCGAACTGGCTCGCGAACTGAATGTCTCGGTCGGTAAGGCCGCCCTCATTCAGGACATTAAAAAGCATCGCCCCACGGTCGTTCCCGGCGAACTGGCTGACTGCTCCATTGCCGATCTCGGTCTCCTGCTCTCCGAAAATGAGATCGACGACGACGACATCCACCAAGACGGCGCCGAGCCGGTCCAGAACCGCTATCTGACCTCCAAAGAGGCCTTCCAGAGAGCTCTGGATCATCTCGAGCTAACAGCCGGCGATGTCCGCGATGTGGAAATTGAACTCGAAGTTAAGAACGGAGCATTCGTATACGAAGTCGAATTCGAAACCACCGACACCGAGTATGACATCTACGTGGATGCCGTCGACGGAAAGATCATTAAGATGGTTGTTGATCACAACGACTACGATGATGATGACGACGACAACAATGATGACAACGATGACAACGATAACGACGATAACGATGACGATAAGACCACCCAGCCGACCGGTGAGATGATCAGCCCGCAGGATGCCTATGCCCGCGCCCTGGCCCACCTCAAACTCTCCGCCTCCGACGTCCGCAAGTATGAGATCGACCTCGATGACGACGACGACAGAGACTACTACGAAATTGATATCAGGACCGATAAATACGAGTACGACGTTGATATCGATGCCTACAGCGGCAAGATTCTCGACGTTGAAATGGACAGAATCGGCGACGATGACGACGATGATAACGATGACGACGATGACGACAAGCCCAGCGTTGCTCCGACCAAGAACCCGACCTCTGCTCCTTCAAAGAGCCCGACCTCTGCTCCTTCAAAGAGCCCAACCGTTGCTCCTTCAAAGAGCCGCATCTCCGCCGACGATGCCTACCGCAAAGCGCTGGCCTACCTGGGTCTGACCGACTCCGTCGTCCGCCACTACGAAGTCGATTTTGAGACCGACGACGGCAAGGTCTACTATGAAGTAGATATCAAGACCAGCAAGTACGAGTACGAAGTTGAAGTCGACGCTTACAGCGGCAAGATCCTCGACGTCGACAAGGACGAAGTCGATGATGATGACGACGATGACGATGACGACGACTATCGGCCCAGCCCGACCCCACGTCCGACCTCGGCCCCGCCGGCAACAGCAACACCGAAGCCGACCGCAGCCCCCACCTCTCCTCCTGCTACGGCCACACCGAAGCCGACCGCAGCTCCGACGATAGCTCCCACTTCTCCCCCGACCAGTGCCGTAACCGCAGACGGTGCCTACAAAAAGCTGCTGGATCACTTTAAGCTGCAACCCCTGAACGTCCGTAACTACATCGTTGATTATGATGACGAAGGCTACTTCGAGGTCGAGATCAAGACCAATGACCCGGTCTACAAGACTCACGTCTACAAGAACACCGGCGTCATGTTCGAGACCGAAGGCGACGGTGGCACACCGAATACAATCACAGGTGTTGCCTTCCCCGCTCAGGACGCCTACACCAAAGCTCTTCAGCATCTGGGATTGAGTGATTCCTCAATTACCAAGACCGAGGTGAAGTACGAAGGCAGCTATTACAAAGTCATTCTCGAAACCGCCAACGACATTGACCGCACGGTACACGTCAACTCCACCACCGGCGCAGTCACCGTCCAGTAATTACACAAAAATGAGCCCGAGTTGCTGACCACAGCAACTCGGAGCTCTGACCGCTGAATTCAATCAGCGACAATCTGCACCGAAAAATCTCCTGCTCACGGAGATTACCCCACAGCCCCGGAAGTCCGCTTTCTTTCGGGGCTTGCTTTTATGACCGGTTCATTCTGCTTTCAACAGCCGCGGCGGCATTATCGTAGAAGATCGCCTCTACCTGTGCGCGCGGCAATCGCAACATCTCGCAAGCCTGCTTGAAAGCCAGCAGAGCCTCCCGGCCGATAGGATACAACTTGGCTCTCTCCTGTTCGGGAGCTTCATCATGGTAGATCCAGAAAAATCCTTCCGCTAGAGAAACACATTTGCCGCGCATGTGTGAAACCGGAAAATCGCTCCCCCAGAGAATACGCTGCGTATCTATGGTGCGCATCAGCTCAAAAAGCCCCGGAGACTCGCAAATCGCCGATATATCAAACCAAACATTCGGCAGGTCCCGAACATTCTGTGCCGCTTCCATGATGGTCCAAGTAGCAAAGCTGCGTCCGGCATGAGCCAGGATCAAAACGGCATCGGGGTAGCGTTGGGCCATTTGCCGGATGTAGGTTAAGTTCAGCGGGTCGACCAGAGCCCGGTCGCGAACCATGTGTAAAGTGATAAACATTCTACGGTCATGCGCTACCATCCAGGCGGCTTCGGGCAAATATTGTTCGGGCGCACACTGAAAGGTCGGCTGTTGATCGGCATATACATGATAACACTTCAGGCCCAGAATGCGCGGATGAATCAGTCTGGCAATAATATCCTCATAGCTGTCGCCCGGAAAGACAAGAGCCGAACCGATATTTTGCGGATATTTCTCTAGTTCCCCGCACAAAAACTCGTGAGCCCGCCATCTGTGCTGCAGGTCTGTCTTCATATTAGTATCCGGCGTTAGAATCATATTGCAACGCAAATTGACCCTACTCAAAGCTTGCTCGCTCAGACCGTACAAAGGCAACTGATGTTGCTTATAGGCCTCCATGCCCACTACTTCGGGCAAAGCAGCTCTTTGTTTTTGGTCAGCTGAACCTCGTCTCCAATATCCCTCTGCATCGATATGCGCGTGCATGTCAAAAATGCGTTCCGGAACAAAATCCGCCAACCGATCTTTATTTTTATCAGACATACTCTTTCCTCCAACATGACATTAGTTGACAATCGGCAGGCTACCACGCCTCGTTGTTTTTGTCAAAATCACCATGGGATAAAAGCTCCCCGGATGCGGCCGTTTGACAGAGCCCGCCGGGAACGGATAAAATCAGCCTCTGTACGCGGAGAGATGGTCGAGCGGTTGAAGGCGCCGGTCTTGAAAACCGGAGAAGGAGTGATCCTTCCGTGGGTTCGAATCCCACTCTCTCCGCCATTTTTATGTAGTTAATTATAGGTTTTTGATAGTTGTAGTTTCTTTTTATGATAATAATATCACTTGTAGACAATGATAGCAATGGGGACATTGGCTTCCGATGATAATATGAACAGATTTGTTCCCCTGAATGATTCGCGTGGTTCCGGTGGTGGCGAAAATGTGCCGCCGATAGTCGTGCATGTTCCTCACAGCGCGATTAAGATTCCCGATGAGTTTGCTCGGAACTTTGTTTGGACGCCTGCCGAGCGCACAAGTGAAATATTACAGATGACCGATCTGTACATGGAGGAGTTAGTTGCCGATGAGATGCCGGCACTCATCTTTCCCGTTAGCAGACTTGTCTGCGATGTGGAAC
>JAAZIX010000079.1 GCA_012800655.1 Clostridiaceae bacterium
AAGACCTGGAGCGAACCGTTGGTTCTGGATGATGATCCGCGTTCCGGTTACTGCTACACCGCGATCCACTTTGTCGGTGACGACATGTTGCTGGCCTATTGCGCCGGCGGCGTCGGTGACGGCTGTTGCCTCTCGCGATTGCGCATCAGAAAGTTGCCGATTCCGACTCCGGATGCCTGAGTTTTCGAGACGGGTCAGGTGCCTGATGACTGAGCAAGGTACCCGATAATTGAAACAAGTTTGAGCCACCGGAAATCCGGTGGCTCTGCTTGTTTTAGAAGGGCTTGTTTTAGAATTAGGATGCTAACCTAAAATCCCGGGCAAAATATAACTATGAACAGGGTTCATACTCCGGAGTCACTCCAAAAGCCTCGAAGATTATGCGCTGTTCTTTTGTAATTTCGCTCAACTTGCTTTTGTATCGCCCCTTATACGAAATTGTGGTGAGGGATTCCAGTTCCCATAGTAAGCGTCTCGCAGTGTATTTCTCAGACAATCCGGTCTCCCGCATGCTCTTTCTAATCTGTGCTGATAGTATCATCGCAATAAACTGAATAAAGGTTCGTCCCTTCATCCGCTGTGACGCATGAACCCGCAAGCACTTCATATCCAGCTCATTCTTAAGGTCGTCAAAGCTCTTTTCTATCACGTCTTTTTCTCTGTACACCTGAAGTGCCTCCAACGGATCTTTCAGCCTGCTGGTGAGAATAGCGTTAAAGCCGACGTACCGCTTACGCGCGGCAGTTATGGCATCAGCATTGCGCAGAACTTTGCGCCCCCGTTTTGGGGTCTCCTTAACAATAAAGAACTGCTTGTACTGCTCCGCATGAGCCTCAACCAATTGCTCCTCAACTAATTCACGCTCCAAATCCAGGATATGTAAATCATAGCTGATCCGGTCATCCGCCATTTGTCCTGGGCTGAAGAAGATATGCAAATAACAACGACGGCGGGTTTTGCCCCAGAGATAGAGAAAGGTTTTGACATAGATTGTTTCCCCGTCCAGCATTCTCAGCCCGTTCGGTCCGTCAATTTCATCTCGATATTCGTCGATACGTTCTCTCACATAATTCAAATGGCTCGGGACGGCTATGGTGAAATGGTGACGGCGGGCACAGAGTTCATCAATATTAGGGCCGCTGTAGAAGCCTTTATCCATGACAGGGATGAAGTTTCCGGTCTCAGGATCCAGTTTACCCAGATAGATCTGCCTGGTTCGAGACTGTTTCTTTTCCTTATCCCAGTAATGATCCACGACTTCGTACACGTAAGTCGTGCCGTTCTTACTTTTCTGGCGAACTAACTTTTTGCCTTCTAATAACGTATCCATAGCTATATTATAACCATGTCTCAGACAAAAAGAAGCGTCGCCGAAGCCTCTGTAACACAAGGTTTATAAGGATTTTCAGTCGTTTTACGCTGGGCTAGCTATAAAACAGCCGGGAATTTAGCAAGTATCGGCGCCGAACAATTGCTTTATAATCGAGAGCAAATTTTTGTTGAGAAAAAGCGCCGAGGTCTAATCGGCGTACGAGGCCACTCCGCACTCACGCCGTTTGTTTGCTGGGGCTGTTCAGACGCCGGGTCTAAACAGATTATTATAGTGTTAGGGTAAAGTAGTTTTTTATTATTTTACGGATTGTGAGACGGGTGAGGCACTTGCCTTGTTAAAACAAATTTCGGCATGCTATACTTTATTTAATTGATGAAACGATTCACCGTATAGGAGGCAATTATGCTTAACCAATTATCTAAGGGTGAAACAGGAGACACAAAAAGAAAGAAACCTACCGGCAGGTTGGCCCTGGTAAGGAAGGCGCGGTTGCGCGGCTATAAGAAATATTGGGTTTTCTATTTGCTGACGCTCATACCCATGGCTTTCGTAATAGTCTTTAGTTATCTGCCGATGTACGGAATCGTCATCGCGTTCAAGGACTACAAAATTAAGCGGGGAATTTTGGGTAGTGATTGGGCAGGTCTCAAACACTTTGAGGCCGCTTTCAAGGATCGATTCTTTCGTCGCGCGCTGGGCAATACGGTGCGAATCGGCGGTATCCAGTGGTTGATAGCCACGCCGCTGACGATAATATTTGCCTTGCAAATTAATGAGCTGACAAATATGCGCTTCAAAAAAGCGGTACAGACAATATCCTATATGCCCTACTTCCTGTCATGGGTTGTTATGTCGTCACTGGTCTATCAGTTGCTGTCTCCGAACGGCGGGG
>JAAZIX010000080.1 GCA_012800655.1 Clostridiaceae bacterium
AAGATGGTGGGGGCGCTGGAGACGATTTCGAGGCTGGATTCCGCGCGGTAGAGGGACGCTATCTGGGCGGTGATTTCTTCGATGCGGCGCACGACGTAGTCGCGGATCTCCGGATTGAAGGTGCGCATCGTGCCGCGCATTTCGACGCTATCCGGGATGATGTTGAAGGATGAGCCGGAGGAAATGCTGCAGATGCTCATGGCCAGGAACTCCGAGGCCTTGATTTCGCGCATACGCATGGCGGCGATGGCGTTGTAGATTTGGATCGCGACGTTGAGGGGATCGATGGAACTCTCCGGTGTGCTACCGTGACTGCCGGTGCCTTTGATTTTTATCAGGAAGTTGTCGGCCGAGGTCGTGAAGGCGCCCTTGGTGTAGTTGAGAATTCCGACGGGGGATGAGGCGTCGACGTGCAGGTCCAGGGCGGCGTCGGGAGCCGGATTTTCCATGATGCCGGCCGCGATCATGGCTTTGGCGCCCGCGAAGATCTCCTCGCCCGGCTGCCACATCAGCTTGATACGACCGTGCAGTTTGTCTTTGTGTTTATTTAGCAGGATAGCCGCGCCGATGAGCGCCGTCGCGTGCATGTCGTGACCGCAGCCGTGGCTCTTGCCCGGGAATTCGGAGGCGAACTCTTCGCCGGATTCTTCCGGGAGGGGGAGAGCGTCCATATCCGCTCTGAGCAGTAGCGTCTTGCCCGGCTTGCCACCTTCGATAACGGCGGAAATACCGCTGTCGATGATTTGTTCCGCTTTGATTCCGTGTTTTTTCAGTTGCTCCATGACAAAGGCCGTCGTGATCGGCAAATCCATACCGACCTCCGGCTTCTTATGGATCTCACGCCTGATCCGTGAAAGTTCCTCTTGCATGGCTCTTGCTTCGTTCAAAAAAAACGACATATTTCACCTCCGATTACCAGTACAACTCGATTTTTAGATTACTCTATTCTCAACAAAGAATAATCATAAGAGTCTTTGTTTATATGCAAATATGCTAACAAAGGAAGGTGCTATTGTCAATAAAATTTAGAGTTGACGGTACGACGTTATGGACCGACAGACAAATCAGCCACCCCGGATAACAATACAATCCGGGGTGGGCCGATAGGACAAATTGTCCGAAAAGTCCGTTTTTCGGGACGGGCGGAACTGTGCCGTTATTATTCCAGCACAACACTTATGCCCTGCAATCCGGCGGCACGTTCCAGCTGTTCGCGTTCGTCAGATCTGGCGATCCATCTGCGATGTTCGGATACGGGAATCGTTCTGCCGATCTCAGGATATTCTATGGCGAAGCCTTCCGCGTAGGGCAGACGCACACGCCCTCCGTAATGGCCGCTCCATGTTTCGGTTGTTTTGTGAGAAAGACCTTTAATATCATGTTTCTGACTTTTTATCATATTAAGGGCCCTGACTTTCTTGTCTACCACATCAGTAACATCCACATAGTAACTGATATATGCGGTTTTTCCTACATTACTCATGCAAACAGCTGTGGTATCAGAGGGACACAACATGTATGCGACCTGAGCAACACGCCAGGCACCGCCTTCGGGATCCTTGAAATCGACACCGCCGGCTGCAGTTATTGCGGACAAGGTGAGTTGCCCGGTAACGGCATGATGATTGCTGAAGGTATCGAATTGGTACGGCCAATGCGTAATGACCAGATCCGGTTTTACCTCACGGATAACCTTAGCTAATTTGGAAATCATTTCGGGATTGACAGTCAGAATTTCATCATCATAATCCAAAAATCTTACGTCCTTGATACCGAACAGAGCGCAGGCGGAAACCGCCTCCTGATACTTAACTTTCTGCCGTTGCACCAGTATTTCGGCAATCTGTTCCTCGGTATAATCCTTGAG
>JAAZIX010000081.1 GCA_012800655.1 Clostridiaceae bacterium
AGCTCCTCTTGGGTCCACTTGTGCGTCTCCGCCAGATACTGCCGTGTCTTTTCGTTCATGGAAATTTTCGTCATTTTGCCCTCCTTATATGTGTGGTTGTGCCACATCGTCGCACTGTTTCTTTACTACACTGCCGTACTAATGCGCCACCGTAGCGTCGCAACGCACTATATCCAAATCAATTTCCGCTCGCGGGTCATCCACTCGCCTTCCGTAAAGTCCGGAAAAGCTACCGGCTGTCCGCCCAGCGCCAGCGAATCCTCCGACAGTATTGTCACCGCCATCCAGGTCGCCGTATCGTAAACATCGATCGGCAGCGGACGCCCTTCCCGGACCGCCTGCACGAAGTCGTCAAATACCAGCCAATCCATGCCGTCGTGTCCGGCCTTCACGCCCTCACGCAAATACCGCTCCCAGACGGGATGCTCGTAGCGCTCGTAAAACTCTTTCACATTGCCCCAGCAATGCGACCAGTCGAACTCGGCCTCGGGCGGCATATCCATACCGTCGATAAAGACGCTCTGCGTATCTTCAAACAAAGCCGCCCGCGTGCCGCGCACCGTAAAGCCGCGCGAATAGCCCCGCGGCAGAGTTGTATCAAGGGTCAGCGTCACTGTCTCTCCGCCGGAACATTTCAACACAGTCGTAACAATATCACCCTGATTGAAGCGCCAATTCGCCTTGTCCGCGCCGGGCGTACCGGGCTCCAGTCGGGCGGCATAATCGCGCAGACCGGCGGCCTTCGACGCCACCGACAGCAGCGAAAGGATTCTGTTGCCGCGATTAATCTTCAAAATCTGGGCAATCGGCCCGAACTCGTGTGTCGGATAGTTCTCGCAATTGCGATAAAAGTAATGCGCCAAGCGGTAATGGTCACCCTCAACCCCACGGAGTATCTCCGGTCGCAAATCGTGATGATATCCGCCGGCACAATGCACCAGTTCCCCGAAGACTCCCTGCTCGGCCATGTTCATTGCCAGCATTTCCAGACGGCCGTAGCAACAATTTTCCAACATCATGCAGGGCTGTCCCGTCGCCCGACTCGTTTCAACCAGCCGCCAACACTGCTCTATCGAAAGAGCGCCGCCGACCTCAACTGCCACCGGCTTGCCGGCCCGCATCGCCTCGATCGCCAAGGGAATATGGCTGTACCAGCCGGATATAACGACCACCGCGTCAACCTCCGGCGCGGCAATCAAATCGCTCGCCTCGGCAAACTCCCGCGGCGCTGGAGAACCGTACTTCGCCAGTGTAGCCGCCGCTGCCGCCCGTCGCTCCGCCAGGCGATCCGCGACCGCTACCACCGCGACGTCCGGATGTTGCGCGATCACATCCTGTAAGTATAATGATCCCCTTTGGCCCAGACCAACCAGACCGATGTTCAACTTTTCCATAGAAAAAAACTCCCTTCAGTACTTGTGGTCATTATAGCTTATCTACGGCACAAAAATGCGCACCGCTCTTTGTCGAGCGTTCTTTATCCGTGTTCCGGAACTACTTGCACTTTTGCCCACACCACCGCCTTTACAACAATAAATTCCCTCACCTGAACAATCTGCAAAAATGCCAAAAAAAGCGGCGAAAATACCGGGAATCCAGTGTTAGGCAATCCTATCTCAATTTTCTTTAGGCAAGTTTGCAACTATAGCGCCCACACCGACCCGGAAACGGTCTCCGGCGGGACATAACCTGCAAAGTTGCCGAAAGCAGTGCTGAAAACTCCCGGGAAATCGGGCGCTTTCTTTGCGGCTCCTTGAAATCAATAGTTTGTATGGATCTATATTTTTCTATATTGTTTGCACGGGTATTCGGAGCAGTTGCGCCAGCAACTCTATTTCTCGACTCCAATCGCCATACGTAATCGCGAAATGCTGCCCCGGATAATTTCGCACCAAAGACTCTATACTCCCCTCGATTTCTATGTCCAGGCTCGGCATGACCCCGCCTCGCAAAGCGCTCGGGAGACCCTGTCCGGTAAAATACATAAGGTTGAATCCGCCGACATCCTCGACCAGGCGAAGCAACGTTACCGGTTCGGGCCGCATGACAAAACTGCATAGCAGGCCATTGAAATGCGGATATTCCGACTTGACGATTTTTTTCGGTTTTCTCCCAAGGGAGAAAGGCATGAAACCGCAAGGTGACAGTTTAAGTATGTTGCCCTCGTGGTTAATGGCATCTCCGTATCCGGCGGTCTGTCCGGATATGTAATTTAAGATAACTGTTGAAATGAGACAGGGCATGTCTCCCTCACAGCCGGTAATCATTCCCTGGTCTGCCAATAGAGAGAGAGGAACGCACATTATCATTCCATATTCTTTGGAAAATTCATATTGGCACTTCACTGTTATCGCCTGCAGGTCGTGTATTTGACAAAGTTCTCGCACCGCAATGAACAGGCGTAGCGCTTTTTCCCGCATAGCGGCGGGAACCCCTTCAGACATTTCCGCTACGTTATCCAACAGAGCCGCGGCTTCTCTGATCTGTTTGTCCTCTACTTTGTCTGCCAGGTTGATTAGAGAATATGAGTCGATATGCTCCACTTCCGGTCCGATCAGATAGCGCAAAAGGACATGATCAAATGTGCCCGGATATATACTCATAGAAGTATAGCCGACCAGGCCGACTCGCGTTTCCTTGAGCCGCCTCTTTGTCGATGCCGCTCTTATGAAAGCATGTAGACGGCTGATTACATCATCCCCATCCGGCGCGGCAATCATTCCGTCATAAGGAATTTTCAGTCGATTCAATGTGCCGGCAAACATGGAATAGGCAACATAAGAGCCCGTTATTATGGGTCGACCATCACGTTCGAGCATCGGTACGCCCCAGAAGAACAACGGAGTGTCGGCGAGATTACAGACCAGATCCATGACCACATTGCTCAACACAAAGGCACCGTAAAAAATCACCACACCGTCAACTCTGCGGCTTAAAAATTCGTGGGCGACCTCCCTTGCCTGACGGTGATCGGTAACCACTCCGTCCGCACAGATCAGCTCGATGCCGTTCTTTTTAAGGTGCGCCTCGGCTTCTTCCCCCAGGGCAAGCGAATCGACACTGACGTAATCCGGATGACATACATTAACAAAGCCTAATTTCCCCACGTTCATCTCCTTTTTTACCGTTCGGAGGTGTGAATAGCGTCACACCTCCGATCCCGGTCGTTTCCGAAAACCATGCTCTTCTTCCCGTTTTCCCATCGATTAAACGGGAGAACTCTCGTAATCACCGTCCACGTCGGGGATTCGCGCATGATGTTTATTGTTAAAATAGCCTCTAGTTATTTGTTCCTGTTTTCGATTATGTGTTTCCAGTCCAGCTCACCGATATTCTCCGCGGTGTAGGTAACGGCCTGCATTTCCTGGTCGTACTTGACTTCCTTGTTTGCCAGTTCGTCTTTGACTGCCTGTACCGCAGCTTCCGCCTGCGCCCACGGATTCATGAGCGTAAAGGCCTTGTACTGAGCATGATCCTCAACCAGGAAGTTAATTGCCTCTTCTCCCCAGCTACCGGAAGAACACAGAACGGTATCCGTCTTGTTACGTCCCTCCAAAGCCGCATAGAATCCGGCTATCGTGTCAAAGTTTATACCGTACGCTAACTTAATATTAGGATTCGCCTCCAGAATCGTCTCGGCAGCCGCCATGGAATCCGCGCGGGAGGCATTCCCGTCCATCTGCGCAACAATTTTGGCATTTGGTATAGTTTCGATAACTGCCTTAAACGCATTCGTCCTGCCCACGCAAATCTCCGCCGACTTCGGATAATCCAGGATAGCTACCTCGACTTCTTCGTTCGGCCAATGCTCGGCAATATACGCTTTTGCCCATTCTCCGACCGCTTTACCGTCGGCTATGGGGTCATAGGTAACATTAGCCGTCACTTTGTCGCTTGGACAGGATCCGTCATAGCAGACTACAGGTATGCCGGCATCAACCGCAGCCTCTACCGCGCTGACGATTGAGGCGGTTCCGTTTGAAATAATCGCATCAACGCCTTTGGCGGTATAGTCTTCAATTGCGGCGACATGCCGGGGGACATCGAAGTCAACATCAACGGCAAAAAGATCCCAGCCGTTCTCTGCTGCCAATTGTCTAAAACGCGATTCGAGATCCATATAATATTCATCTCGCCGATAGCCGACAACCAGTCCTATGGTTATCTTGTCTTTTTCCTTGGGTTCCTCCGTTTTTTTCTGACATCCGGAGAATATCCCCATGAGCATGATAATAGCGAGCAGTAATACAACCGCTATCTTTATGTTTTTCTTTGTACTTTTCATGTTTTCCTCCTTTTCATGAATCTGCATCCTGACTAGTTGGGAGTTCGACTTCCCTACTTAATGGCATAATTCAATATGCGCTCTTGTGTCACTTCTGTTCTTTGTAGCTCACCTCCTATCATCCCGTCTCGGAATACCAGAACTCTGTCACACATTCCGACAATTTCCGGCATCTCAGACGAAATTATAATGATCCCTTTGCCTTCCTTGGCAAAGTCAGTCATCAGCTTATAAATTTCTGCTTTGGCACCTACATCTATCCCACGCGTCGGCTCATCCATAATAAGGATGTCACTGTTTGCTGCCAGCCACTTGGCTATGACCACTTTTTGCTGATTCCCTCCGGACAGATTCTTCACGGGATGTCTGCCGCTCGGTGTCACTATACGTAACGCCCTTATGGATTTTTCCGACAAATCATTCTCCTTTTTGCGGCTGAGAAAACCGGCACGGGATATACGATCTATACTTGCCATACTTATATTTCCACGCACGTCCATGCCGAGAACCAGCCCCTGTCGCTGGCGATCTTCCGGGATGAGAGCAATTCCATGTCTCATGGCATCTTGTACACTCTTAATTGTGACTTTCTCCCCTCTGATCAATATGTCCCCGCTCAGTCTTGCGCTGTGGTCTGCGCCGAAGATTATCCGTGCCGTTTCAGTGCGTCCGGAGCCGACCAGGCCGGCAATTCCGAGAATTTCTCCTTCTTTAAGATCAAAACTCACATCGCGTATAACTCCCGGCATGTTCAGGTTTCTAACCTCCAGGAGGGTTTTCCCCGCCGGCACAAATTCTTTCGGATATTCATTGTCAAGTGTGCGCCCGACCATCAATGATATGAGACTTTCCCTGGTTAGCCCTTCTACCGGTCCGGTATGAATCATCCTGCCGTCCCTGAGAACCGTTACATCGTTGGCAATCTCAAATATTTCCTCCAGTCGATGGGATATGTATATGACCGTTATGCCGCGCTGTCGCAATTCTCGCAATATAGCAAACAGCATCGTTAGTTCCCTGTCCGTCAGCGAAGCTGAAGGTTCATCCATAATTATGATCTTCGCGTTATAACTCAGCGCTTTGCATATCTCAACCATCTGCTGTTCCGCTATGGAAAGATTACCGGTAATCTCTCTTTCGTCGATACTTTCGGCTCCTATGCTGTCCAAAAGCTCTCGCGCCTCACGGTACATACGTTTCCACGCGACCAGCTTCACTTTCTTATAAGTCTGAGGGCGCCCGATAAAAATATTCTCCGCAACACTTAACTGGGGTACCAGGCGCATTTCCTGGTGAACCACACTGATGCCGGCATTAATCGCTTCCAGCGGCTTGGTGAAGGATGCTTTTTCGCCGTTTATTGAAAAATATCCCGAATCCATCCGCTCCGCGCCGGAAATAATCTTAATCAGAGTTGACTTGCCGGCGCCGTTTTCTCCAACCAGCGCATGGATCCGCCCCCGGCAAATTTCAAAGGAAACATCGTCAAGTGCCTGAACACCGGGAAAGCGCTTGGAAACATTGTGAATATCCAGAATAATTGTGTTATCCATAGAAGAACCTACCCTCTGGCTGCACGTCTTGATCTGACCACGTCAAAACCGACAGCGATCACCAAAACAACTCCTCTGACCACCGTTTGCATATTTGAGTTCACATTCAACAAAGTCATCCCGTTGGTCAGAATTCCCACGAATATAGCACCAAGTAACACGCCTAAAACCTGTCCCTTTCCGCCGCTCATCGACGTTCCGCCGAGGACACATGCGGTTATGGCATCGAAGCCCCATTCACTACCGTTGGTGGGCTGTGCGGAATCTAATCGCCCGCACAGGATTATGGAAGAAATTGCGACCGTTACACTACAAACTATATAGCTTATGCACCTTACCTTCCTAACATTTATTCCCGACAGGTAGGCAGCCTCGTCATTACCCCCGCTGGCAAACAAAAATCGACCGTACACAGTCTTTTCCGTGACTATGAAGGCGATAATGTAGACGACAATAACAACATAGATTGGGAAAGGTAAGCCGAAGAGATACCCTCGCCCAAGGAACTCTATGGAGGAAGGAAGATCAAGCACGGGATATGAATTTGTCCAGATCAATGCCAGACCCTGAGCGATAGACATCGTACCAACCGTAGCGATAAAAGGAAGGAGTCTCGCATACGAAACGAGGAGTCCGTTCATTAAGCCGATTAAAGCGCCCAGCACAATGGTCAATAGGATTGCCAGGTACGGATTCACGCCTTTATTGACAATCAAATCCGCAAAAAAGATCCCGGTAAATCCCACTGTTGCTCCCGCTGACAAGTCTATGCCGGCACCAACTAGAACGAAGAACATTCCCACCGACATAATCGCAACCATGGAAACCTGGCGAAGCACGTTTGTTATGTTTCGGATAGTAAAAAAACTATCCACGGCAACACTCAGGATAATAAACAGACCGAGAAGAACATACAGTATGGTGTACCTCTCGCTTATTCTCCGTATCGATCGCCGAAGGTCAATCCCACCTCTTTTAGAACCAGTAACCATTTTCTATCATCGCTATCTAAATAAAATCATCCCTTACTATTCGGGCAACTATAATTCTATAAGGATGTTTCATGTCAAGTACAGAGACAAATTAAGGAGAGCTTGTTAAAATTTCTAGACCTTTGGGATATAATTTGTAATTTTTTTTGCGGTTTATGACTTTTTACGCTTTTTCAATAAGCGAAGCAGGCTTGGCTCTCTCTACCTTCTCTTTGTGATATTATTCGCGTATGGATACTCTTGAAAATAAAAAAAACAAACCTAGTAAGGGCATGTCTTTGTTCGCTAAGCTTACCTCCATCCTTATCATCATGTTCTTGATCCCTATCTTAGTGGTAGGAGCAGTGTCTATTTATAACATGTCCGTTTTTTCTCAACAGGAAACTGCCCGCCTGTCTCTTTCCGGTCTCCAACAGGCTTCCGTGTCGCTTACAAACGCTCTCAATAAAAACCTGTATTCGGGCATACGTCCGATTGTTGACCAGGACATTAGAGAGACCATTTCTCATGCCGACGGATCTCCACGAGAGTTTGCTTCGGATCAGGAAGAATACTTGGTGCGAAGAGCATTGTTCCTCGCCTTTGATCCGACGAGTCTCCAGTCAATGTATCTTTTTTCTGCCGCGGGGCAAACGGTATCCACACAACCTGTTAATCTCTTAAATTGCAATATAATGTCGGAATATACATGGTACGCTGATGGTGTCAAATCCCAAAAAAACTACTTTTGGGGAGATCCCATTGTTTTAAACCGCAATATTGTCCTGCCGTATCTTCGCCGCATGGCAGATTCGCAAAACAAGCATACTATTGGTTACGTCATGACAAATGTCTATGAGAGTACCTTACATGAATATTTTTCATCGTTCGGCGATATCATTCTCATTAATAAGCGGGGCACGGTAATTTCCGCCCGCGAAAAAACTATTATCGGTAAGCCTTATCCGGAAGCTCTGGGTATAACATCGCTACCCTCAATGCCCCTGAAGCATGACGGCTTTGACTATGTTAATACAGATACCGGACGTAAGTTGCTGGCCTTCTGTTACGATCCGTTGACAGAATTTACATTGATTCAAATTTCCGCATCCAACCCTTCCCGAATACTCGTTAAGGATATGCTCCCTTTTACAACCCTGATTGTTTTGGTATGTTCCGTTCTCTGCATAGGACTGGCCTTTATTCTTTCCCTAAAATTTATCAAGCCACTTAAGCATATTCGCAGATACGTCGACAAACTGGATCTGGCAGTGCTGGATAACCGCATGTCACCCCAATCCAATGATGAGATCGGAATGCTAATGTCCAGTTTCAATAACATGGCTCAACGGCTGAAGGATGCTAAACAGGAAATACTGCTTATTTCCGATGCCAAGGTACGCGCCGAATATAGAGCTATCGAACTGCAGATTAACCCGCACTTCCTTTACAATACGCTCTCTTCCATCAACTGGTTTGCAGAAATCGGGGAAAACCAGAAAATCATCGACGTGTCCACCTCGCTGTCAACTCTCTTCCGTATTAGTGTTAATCAGGGAAGAAGTTTAGTCCGTATTAGAGATGAAATACGCCATGTAAGGTGTTATTTAGACATTCTAAAAATTCGACATGTCGACGAGTTCCATTACCAGATAGATGTGGATCCGACAATTTTTGATCTGTTTACCATCAAGATTTTATTGCAACCTTTGGTTGAAAATGCCATACAGCATGGAATCAGGGAACGAAATATTCCCAACGGCATAATTGCGATCTCTGCCTTTGAGCGCGATGATTCAATCCATTTTGAAATAGCTGATAACGGCAATATTCCTCAGGAACGCATTCATGAACTCAACTCCATAATAGAGCAAGACCCCGGCATCGACTATTCCGGGATCGGCATTCTAAATGTTCATATGCGGATTCGTTATTACTACGGCAATGACTATGGTCTGAGTTACGAGAAGCGCGATGAAATGACCGTCGCGATGATCAAAATCCCGCGAATCGAGGATCCGCATCATGTATAACTTTTTGATTGTCGAAGATGAAAAAAATGTGCGCAACCTAGTTGTGTCCGCCCTCCGAGAAATTGAGGACATAACTGTGTACCAGGCTGAGAATGGTGTCGTAGCTTTACAATTAATGGCACAGCACAGTATAGACGCGGTTATAGCCGACATTCGTATGCCTGTAATGGATGGCTTGAAGTTTCTGGAACACCTAAGAACGCATCAGGATAAAACTCCTGTGGCAATATTAAGCGGGCACGACGAGTTCGAATACGCGCAACTGGGAATGCGCTACGACGCTTTTGACTACTTACTCAAACCCGTTTCCAGAGACGATCTGCAGGAGCTTTCCTTCCGCATGATCCGGTATTTACGTAGCCAGAAAAATCTGGAGAAAGAAATGAACAATCTTCTACTCCGGGTAGAGGAAGCGCGACCGTATATTCGACAGCGTTTTTTCGATGATTTAACTAAAGGGCTGATCGATGAGGCTGCCTTTAATGAGATGGTCGAATTTCTCAATTTACAATTGCGCTGGGCTCCCGTTTGGCTCGCCCTAATCGAAGTAGACGAGCTCGGCAACGAATATCTTTTACAGAATAAAAGTACGCGTCTCAAGCTCTACAGCGTGTTGAGTGCAATACAGAAAATATGTCGCTCTTGGCAGTATTGTGAGAGCTGTACAATTGCCGATAACAGTGTTTTGGTTATCTGGTGTCCACCCGCCGAAAACTATGACGAGAACTATTTCCCGGAAAATTTAGACCTTCTCTTAAGTGAAATAACGATGCGCTTCGGAATAGATCTTAATATAGGTCTTACCGATCGGCTTGAAAATCCTCTCCTCGTCAAAGAAGGTGTAGAGGACGCACGACGAGCAATCCGGAATAAATTGCTATACGGTAGCGGACAAATATTTGAAACTTTTTCCGATTCATGCGTACCCGGATCCAGCGGCGCCGTGAGAATGGATACCGGCGCTCTAATGGAATCCATCTGGATGGGGAACTCTGATGCAGCGCAAGAGCAGGTTGCACATATCTTCAACAAAATTTTCACTGCCGGAACCGAAGTCCGTGTATCCTCGATATCGCTTTTCTGCCAAAAGCTACTCATAGATTCCCTGCGTATTCTAGAGGAAGAGTGTGGTGATATAAGCGGCATTGTGGATCCCGGATTAGCCAGCTTCAATTTTTTCCAGTATTCACAGAGCGGCATCATCCTGTTTTTTCAGGATCTTGTCTCAAAAATCGCTAATCGAATATACCAATCACGACAGGATAGACACAAGGACATCGTTGCTCAAGCTAAAAGCATTATCCACAAAAACTTGGCATCTGAGGTCAACGTCACCACCATTGCCCAAGAGTTGCATTTTTCCAAAAACTATCTGGGCCAATTGTTTAGGATGAAGTCAGGCATGACTATAAATGAATATATTAATTTTATACGCGTCGAAAAATCTAAAAAGCTTTTGCTAGACGGTAAATTAAAGATTTACGAAATAGCCGAGGCTGTCGGTTACAGCGACCAATCCTACTTCACCAGAGTTTTCAAAAGAGTAGTCGGGTGTTTGCCTACGGAATATAGACGCCAAGTCGGTGGGTAGGCGCACTTCAGCCACACCTGCGCCAGTCGTCTGCACAGAACTAGACTCGATTGTGTTCTTCTTGTCACGTCTTCCCTCATCGTAGCAATATGAACACTATTTCTACTTAGTACTTGCAAAGTTAGTAGTTTCCCGTAGCGGGTCGGCGAACTTACAAATCGTGTAACGTGGCAATCGCATAACGTTTGTGGCATCTTTCCCTGAAAATCAAGGATCAAATCCCTGTTTTTCAGGGATTTGCTTCCGGTTTTTCGAGTTTTTGAAGATGATTTTGCTTTCTTTATTGTTTTAAGGCTTACATATCTTACACGGAGCGTAGCCTTGGGCAATCAACTCATCCCTTGTGCCTTCAAAGTGCCATTTATTGCTTTCTTTCATCGTCTTGACACTTGAGCAGTGGGAATAATGAAATTTCTTGGTGTTCTTATTCGCAATATACTTCGTCTTTTCAGAAGGAGTCTTCTCTTCCGGATTCGGGGTCGGAGTCGGTTCCGGCGTGGGCGCAACAGTGTTTTCCGAGCTCGTGCCGACGGCTTCCTTTTTTTTGGTGTTTTCGGGACCCGGTTTTCCAGCGCAACCAACCAAAAACAGACTCAGGACTACTACTAAGAAAATCGCTAAAGATCGCTTCATAAAATACCTCCGTTTCAACCGCCCGATGCTACAACCGGCAATTTGAATTTTGCTCGGTAAGAGGCTCTTTTTTATGTAATAGGTAGTAACTTCTACCTTGTCTTCTTTATTGTAGCAGATTTACTTGTGTTTTTGTCCACACTTCCGTCTTAACAACAATAAAATCACCGCGGAATATTCTTCATCTGCAGAAGTTGGCAATTCGCCAGTGTGTAGTGGCACAATTGCAGGTTTTGCGTTTTAAAATAAATTTGAAAAGTTTTTAAAAATATTTCAAGAAATGAGCGGCGACTCGACATAGTTTCGAAAAATACGAGACTCAGACCCTGGAGCTGAAATCGGCGCGGGGCGACGGCAGAGGCGGGATTGCCGGAACCGGTTTTTGAAGATCGGCGCAGTAACTTTCTTATTACGCTGTATAAAGAGGCGGCGTGACGCGGCCGTTCCCTCGCGTACGACTAACTCAGGCAAAATAGCGCTTCGACAGCTCCAGTCGCATCGTTATCCGCGGATTGACAATTTGCGAGACCCGCAAATCACCGGCCAGGGAAAGCAGCATACCCGCCTGATTGAAGCTGAGTCCGGTCTTTTGCCTCAAAAGATCCACCATGTTGCGGATCGCCCGATCCGACGCCTCCTCCGCGGTAGCGGCGGAAGCGATCGTTATCCATCGATCCTCTGTCTCCAGTAGCGGCAGGGGATAGTCGCAATTCTTCAGCAGACTCACCTCGACCTCTACTTCGCCGCTAATCTCCAGAGCCGCGCCCATGATCTCGCCGTCACCCATACTCGCATGTAAATCCCCGATCGCCAATAGCGCCCCGGGCACATTGACCGGCAAATAAAGCGACACCCCCTCCGTAATCGCGGTGGTATCCAGATTCCCGCCGTGAGCACCCGGCGTCGCCGTAACGACTGCCTCACCCGCCGGCGCCGTACCGACAACCCCGATCATCTTGCGTAGCGGGATCCTGTAATCCAAGTAACGCGCATACTCACCTTCGATCGGGCAGATCACCGTCTCCTCTCGCTCGACCATCGCACCCAACCGTCCCAATCCCGGTGCCGCCACCGCCGCACCCTGCACATCCAGGCTGATGCTAAGAACTCTGATCATGAGCGTATCGCCCGGTTCCGCCCCGTTAATATACAGCGGTCCGGTCGCCGGATTTACCCGACTGAAATCAACGCCGCTCACCATGTCCGTGTTTTTACGAATCGCATTATTAAAGCAATCGCAGGTCTGAAATACTACCCGCTCGCCGCTGTTTGCCGTCTCAACCGGAGGATTCTTCTTATCCATGACGTATACCACTTTATCTCTCGTTATTATCTTCATACTAAGCCGTCCGTTCCGTCCTTTAGTAAATTTTGTCCGCAGCATCGAGCCGATACTGTCCGATATAACTCTAGCCGATCGCCCCGGAAAAGGCAAAACAGCATGGGAAATTGTCCGTAGTCTACCATCCTTCAGCGAAATTTCGTTAGAATAATGTCCGGAAAAGACGGCGACGCGGAGGGACGATAATGAATATACTCGTAATAAACGGAAGCCCCAAAGGGAGCGCAGTAACACGCTCCGTCTCACCAGCGCTTTCTTGGAGAGAATCCGTAAGGCAAAAAAATATGTTTTATCCCAAATAGAAACACTCCATGTCGCGAACACTCCATATCGCGCAGATGAATATTCAATCCTGCCTCGGTTGCTTTGCCTGTTGGCAAAAAACTCCCGGGAGATGCTGTATCCGCGACGACATGCAAACTGTCATCGATAAATTGCTGTGGGCGGATCTGACGATTTGGAGCTTCCCTCTATATTATTTCAATGTGCCCGGCAAACCGTATGGTTTCAGAAATGGTGTCCGAAAAAAGTGGCTCAAGAGAAGGAGTAATAGGAGCCCTCTATTGAACACAATTTCCCCCGAATTTCGGCAGATTTCCCATTGATATGAAGATACGCGAGCCGAACTGATTTTCTGCTACACTGTTAGTAAAAAAGATGACGGACAATTGACTTCCCGAAAAACAGCAGAAAGAGCAGGCAGAAGCAGCAACAACCATGAATATCGTTCTTGAAATTATCATCAACATTCTCCTTCTTGCGCTCTTACCGTGGCTTATCTGTGTCGCTTCGGTTTTCATCCATGAGATAGGCCACGCAGTAGGATACATGCTTGCGACGAAAGACCGGAACTGGCGAATCATCGTCGGCTCCGGCAAAAGAATGTTCGGGTCGAAGCGTTTTGTCGTTAACCTGATACCCTTCGGAGGCCTATTTCTTACCAAAGAGGAAGGGCGACTCGACTCTGTAAAGAAAAAAGTCGCCATGTGGCTCGGTGGCCCTTTGGCAACTTTCCTCCTGCTGATCCCTCTTGTGACATTGCGGGTAAATTTGACAAAGCTGGGGACACCCGACATTCTCGGCACAGACGCAGTGAAATTTCTGGTTAGTTTTCCCCTGCTTTATAATCTAATCATATTTGTTCTGTCGCTCTTTCCCGCTCCCTATTCCTTCGGCGTATGCAAAGGCCTGGACAGTGACGGCTTACAGATATGTAAGCTGACGAAGCGGTCACGAGATGAGAGTAGAAAGTAGAGACAAACTGCCAATCTGATATTTATTAAAATTAACCCAACATTTGAATGTCGGGTTAATTATCGGGTTAAGTTTTTACAATAAATATCGACGTTCCAAATTAGGTCGTTGGGATGCTTCCTTATTCTTCAAAGCAATCGTAGGACTCCAAAATATACTTGCCGATCTCAAATAGCAGTCCGATTGCCTTGCGCTTTAGCTCCAGAGAAGGGCGTATAAGCCGATTTGGCATACTCCCCATAAACTCCTGCCTGATATGGGGCCAGGCATCGGCCGGCCTGAGAATATTGCAGGCTTCAAAGGTGAAGTAGCCGGAGTAGTCGATCTCCAGCAGGCCTTGCATTATAGCATCCAGGTTCAGTGTTCCCATAAAAGGGGCAAAATGCTCGTCATAAGCACCGAAATTGTCCTGAATATGCACGGCGTACAATTCGCTGCCCAGCTTGCAGATGTCATCGTACTGGTTTGTTCCGCGCATATTTGCGTGGCCAACATCCCAACAGGCATGGAGCAGGGGATGCCCGACATAATCGATAAAGTCGGTCATGTCCGCGGCTGTCATAAAGAAGCAGCGACGTCCCGAATTATTCTCCGCGCCGTTTTCGATCAGCACATTGACACCATATTTTTCCATGGCGGGGAACAGCTTGCGGAAGAAATCACGGAGCTTTTCAAAAAATTTGTCCCGTTCCTCCGGGTATCGATAGCCAAAGCCACCGTGAACTACTATATTCTTTATGCCCAAATAATCACAAGCCTCTATAGAACGTATTGTCGCCAACAAACCGCTCTCATGGTCTGCCTTCATGCTCAAGCAATTGTAGTCCGGAGAATGAGCCTGCACAAAGGTAAAACCCAACTGCTCCGCCGCTTTCGCCGCGTCTCTCGCTTGGGCCATCCAATCATCTCCCAGAAGAGGAGAATCAGGGTAATTTTCATTATAAAAATTACAGTCTAAATACCGGAAACCGGTTCCCTCGAAGCAACGGATCACTTCTGCTGGTGTTAAATCGTAGTACAGAAAATCTCCTGTCGTCGTAGCTAGTTTCATGAACACGCCCCCTTTTTTTGATGGTAGGCCAGAGACCCTATGTCCCTCAGCTTAGGAACATTATACCTGATTCATGACTTCTTTTCCGGAAATCAGGATATATGCTTGTGACAAAATACACGGATTGGCGGATCTTCGTCGACTCAGACGAAAGAATCCTCGGGTCGAAACACTTTATCGTAAATATGATACCCTTTTTCGTTTTCACAAAATCCTCAGCAAAAAATTAATCATGTTCCGGTGAACTATCCCGTTTTCCGAAAGGTCATAGTCATCTAAAGTCAAGACGTATTTAGGATAGTTGTCGTTTATGAGATTGAGCGGCCTGAGCTCCCTCTCTTTTGTATTCTCATCCAATATAGACATAGACACCTGCACATAGATCTTTTCGCCCGGTTTCTCGGCAATAAAATCTATTTCGCAATTATCTACGTTACCGGCATACACTCTGTACCCCCGCCTTATAAGTTCCAGATAGACCGCATTTTCCAGAAGACTCCCGATATTCTTCGCGGCAGGGCTCACGCGGATATTTCGCAAACCCGTGTCCGCTATGTAATACCTCTTTCCGGCCGTCAATTTTTTTCTGCCCTTGACGTCGTACATCTCGACAGGATAGATAACGAAGGCTTCCAGCAGTGCGTCTATATATTTATTTATTGTTTCATACGACGTGGAGCCGCCGGCCGATTTTATAGTGTTGACGAGATTGTTTACTACTATCGGCCGCCCTATCATTTCAAAAACAAAGGACACGATGCTCTGCAAAGCACCGGCATCTCTTATCTGATATCTGGATACGATATCTCTTATCAATATACTGGAATATAAGCCCTCCAGGTAGTCTCTCTTTAAATTTTCGTTTTGAGATAGCACAGTGCCCGGGAATGATCCGTATTCTAAGAAGCTTTGGAAGTGCTTGGGCAGATCTTCTTTATCTTCAACTCCCTTAAACTTCAGAAACTCTGCAAACGATAGCGGAAGAACTTTAATCTCCACGTATCTGCCCGCCAAAAAGGTAGACAACTCCGAACTCAAAAGTTTCGCATTTGAGCCGGTTATAACCAGCTTGACATTTTTCCGGCTGTATAAGCCGTTCACCACTTCTTCCCAGCCTTTTACTAACTGAATTTCATCCAGCAGTATGTGATAGCGCTTATTACTTATTATGTCGCCTATCTCGTCTTTTAAGAGCTTGAGCAAGTCTGTCTTTTCCCTGATATTTATATGAGATAAATCCTCAAAGTTTATGTACAAGATAGTTTCATCCGGATGATTTTGCGATAAATAATTCCTATACATCTCCAGTATAGTTGATTTGCCGCTACGCCTTATCCCCGTAAGCACTCTGATCAGATCCGCTTCTTCGTAAGCAATCAGTCTATTAAGATAATCATCTCGTAAAATCATAGTTTTTCCTCGCAATTTCAGTTGCCGACTGAATTATACCATAAAATAAAGGATGTTTCAGTTGCTGGCTGAAATTATATAATAAAGCAAAGAGCATTTCAGTTGCCGACTGAAATTTAAGTCGGCAAAAGCTCTCTTCAAACCCCTCTACTTGAACCCGTCCGGGTAACAGGCTCTGACTGTTTCGCGGATCGCTGCGGCGACTCCGCCGCGACCGTAATTCAACAGGCTGCTGATTTTGTAAACATTTTCTATATAGAAGTCGCGGCTCATGATGTCGCGCATCAGGTGTTTCATGTTCAGGCCAGATTCCAGTCCTTTGCGGCGATTCGACCGTGCTATGGCGGAGGCGCTCCAAGTGGCGATGCGGGTACCTACGGTCCAGATCGGCTTCTTCAGCCCCAATCCGATTTGCATTTGCTCCAGCATGAAGCGGAAGGGATGGTTTTCGTCGCCGATGGGGTAGCGCTCGCCGTGCGTACCGTGCTCCAGGGCCCCGACCGCCGCTTCGCCGACATGCTTGGCCGTGATCATCGCCGTGCCGCCGCCCGGAAAGAAGATCACCGGGTAGCGGAAAAAGCGCTCGATGAAAATGTCTTTCCAAATCGGCATGCGTTGCGGCATGGTGCCGAAGATATACGGCAGTTCCAGAACCATGACGTCCATCACCTGCTCGCCATCCGGATTATTACCGCAGGCGATCAGCGCCTTTGCCTGTTCGACGCGCACTTTGATGTACGGATGCTTCTCCGCCAGCTTCAGCTCGGGCCGCAGTCTGTCGAAGCTCGCAAAGTAGGAATTCAGCACCACGGACCGCTGAATGCCGGCTTCGCGGGCGGCATGGAACAGGGCGGTCGGCTTGCGCACTAACTTATCGTAGAAGAAGTCGTAGGCCGGGGCGGGCGGCGTAACGCGGTCGTCGGGTCCCACGGAATAGATCAGGGCGTCGTAGCCGGCGAGCTCCCGGCGCATATCGTCCGGACTCATTGTGAAGACATTCCCGAAATGCACCTCTATTTCCGCCGGATACCAGCCGGTCAGATCGATATCGTCGATAGATAGTGAGGCTACCTGATGACCGCGCTCCAGAGCGGCCAGCGTAGCATGATAGCCCAGAAAGCCTGTTCCGCCAATGATAATTATTTTCATATGCGTATTCGGCGCGACCGGGGAATTGTGCGGCGGCGGCGGCGTGCCTCTCCTTTGAGCGCATTATATTACACTTGTTCGGAAGCTGTTGTATTGTACCGGAAGACAAATCGCCTTATTTATGGCAAAGCAGGCCGGTGAATGGTATGCTGAACCCGACGAAAACCGATTTGCTTATTTACGGAAGAAAGCAGGAATAGATAATGACCGATACAAGCGCTGAAAACAGCCACGTTACAGGCAAGTACGCAAGTGTTCATGCCGGATTTGTCCCCAAGCATCGTGAATACTACGAAAACCCAGCCAGATACTATGTGGATCCCTTCCGGATCGCCGGCAATTTATACTACATCGGTGACCGACAGGTCTGCTCTCATCTGATCGATACGGGCGAGGGGCTGATCATGTTCGACAGCGGCTTTCCGCATTCGGCACATCTTCTGGTACAGGCTATTTGGCAACTGGGCTTCGATCCCAAGGACATCCGCTATCTGATTCATTCCCACGGACATTTCGACCACTTCGGCGCCTGGCTGGAGTTTCGCACCCTGTACGGCTGTCAAATCGTTATGAGCCGGGTGGATCACGAGCGCATCAGCGCCAATCCGGCGCTGGCGCTAATGGAATACAGCCCTACTCCCTACGCAAGGATCATTGAGCCGGACATTCTGCTGGACGACGGTTCGCGCATCGAACTGGGTAATACGTCCATTGAGTGCAAGCTCGCGCCCGGACATACCGAGGGGACAATGGCTTTCTTCTTTGACATTAAGGATGAAGGCCGGTCGTATCGGGTCGGCTATTTCGGCGGTATCGGCTTCCTTTCGCTTTATCGCGATTACCTGAAAAAATACGGTATTGAGCGCGATATGCAACAGACCATGAACCAAACCGTGCGGAACCTGCGCCGGGAGCATGTGGATATTACGATCGGCAATCATCCAGATCATAATGACACTTTGGGCAAGCGCGCCCAAATGATCGAAAATCCGGATGAAAACCCGTTTATCGACAGCGAAACCTGGCCGCGGATGCTCGACGGCATCGATCGCAGGCTGGCGGAGTGTCAGGAGCAAGGTTGGTAATAACAGTAATAACCGGGGCAGAGAACCGCGGTTGACGCGCTATGTGAAAAAATGCCATACTTAAACTCCGCAAGAAGGAGGTGTACCATGAAAAAACTAACCGGATTGGCATGTCTGGCTCTGCTTTTTGTTCTGATTTCATCTCTTGCCGCTTGTAGCGTGTCGCCGATTGAAGGCGTGGGACAAAGAAAGGAACAGAACTTTACTCCGCTTTCACCTGAGATTCAGGCGAAAGCTGAAGAAGCTTTCGTTGAGCACGGCGAAATCGTAGACCTGACGTACTTCTGGAAAAATCCCCGGCAGCTCTCTCTGCGCTTCTCAGCAAATGCTTATCACCCGGATGATCTGCAAAACTACCGCTTTGTTATTTTCGATCTCTTATCCAAGGACGAGAAATATGTCGGTGAAGCCATTTATGATTTAAAGCTTCAGCGCATCCACTCGGCCGGTGGACACGACAGTGATCCCTTGGACGGCTACAGAGGTATGCTGATTAATGCGCTGGCCGCTTTCAAAAAGGATTTTCCGACGATCTCCGATTCCGGCTATAAAATCGTTGTCGACGGTCTGCGTCCGGTTTTCGTTTTCCCGGACGGTAAGGCCTGGGTAGACGCCGGGCAGCCGTTGGTCGAACGTAATGACCGCAAAAAAGCGCTACCGACCGGTTAGAGGCATAGTGTCCGTCGCTGTACCGTGAATCTGTATTCCGGCGGAAGTCTCGTTCATCCGTCGGAGAAAGATATGTTTGTGCTTTCCCGCGATTAAATCCCCGAAGCACCGGGGATTTCGCTTCGTAAATAGCAATCCGCAAAAGTTTGTCTCCTTAGTTATTGACATATGCCGGAAACAGTGTATACTGTAGTTAATGGCATATGTCATAAATAAGAAAAAGGAGGTAAACGCTATGCCTAGAAGAGATGGAACCGGACCGACGGGTGCCGGAGCAATGACCGGGAGAGGACTGGGAACCTGCACGGGTGCCGAAGCCGTAAATTACGGCGGCGGGCGCGGCAGAGGAATAGGACTCGGACGCGGTTGCGGCAGAGGTTTCGCCAGGGGCTTCGGAAGAGGACTCGGACAGGGCTACGGAAGTGGTATCGGACGGGGCTTCGGCAGAGGCTTTGTAGCGAGCCAAATCTCCGCCGAGAATCGGAAAGAGTTGCTGGAGGCGGAAAAAGCCGCCCTGCAGGAGCGACTCGGATCGATTGACGCGCAATTGGAAAACCTGTAATGCGTATCCGGAGCAGCCGGAGGGGACTCCGGTTAGCCCGGTTACAAAAAAATTAAAGGAGAGATTTTATGATTATAGCGATTCCCGTGGATAAGAAAGCGGCGGATTCCGCCGTCTGCGCCTCATTCGGGCGCGCGCCTTATTTTATGATTTTTGATACAAATACGAAGGAGAGCGTATTCCTCGACAACGCTGCCGCCGCCGGACCGGGCGGGGCCGGCATCAAAGCCGCGCAGACCGTCATCGATCATAAGGCGGAGGCTGTGCTGGCTCCCCGCGTCGGGGGCAATGCCGCCGACGTTCTGGAGGCCGCCGGAGTGAAGATATATCAGACGACCGCCGGTTCCGCCGCCGAAAACTTAGAGGCTTTTGCGGCCGGCGATCTGGCACTTTTGCAGGATGTTCACCCCGGATTCCGTAGCGGCGGAGGCCGGTAAAATGCGCATCGCCGTCTTGAGCGGCAAGGGCGGGACGGGGAAGACCCTGGTCTCTGTGAATCTCGCCGCGGTGGCGGACGGGTCGACCTATATCGACTGCGATATAGAAGAACCGAACGGGCACCTTTTCTTCAAGCCCGAAATCCTCGACGTAGCGGAGGTGACGGTCGGGATTCCGCAGGTCGATCGCGATCTGTGCGACGGCTGTCGCCAATGCGTCGAGTTCTGCCGCTTCAACGCCCTCGCCTATACGACCGAGCTGATGGTCTTTGACGAGATCTGCCACTCATGCGGCGGCTGCGGTTTGGTCTGTCCGCAAAATGCCCTGACCGAAGTGTCCAAATCGATCGGCCAGGTCCGCAAAGGCAAGTCCGAACGGGTGACCGTCTATACCGGTCAATTAAATATCGGCGAAGCCAGCGGTGTACCCATTATCAAAAAGCTGCTCGACGAGGACTATTCCGGCGCTTCCGGGCTGACGATCATCGATTCGCCGCCGGGCAGCGCCTGCAACGTCATGGAAACCGTCGAAGGAGCGGACTATTGCATACTGGTTGCCGAGCCGACTCTCTTCGGCGTGCATAATTTCAGCATGGTTCACGAGCTAGTGGAACTATTCGGCAAGCCCCTCGGCGCAGTGCTTAATAAGTGTCTGGACGGGGAAGAAAATCCGGCCGAACTTTTCTGCGCGGATAAGGGCATCAAAGTTCTCGCCCGCATCCCCTTCGATCCCGACCTCGGACGGATCAATTCAAACGCGGAGATCGTCGTTCGGAAAGACGGGAAGTATCGGGAGCTTTTTTCAACATTGCTCGAGACCGTCCTGCGCGAAGCCGTATTGCGCGAGACCGGGCACAGCGGAGAAGCCGCGGCCGAGAGTCGCGAGGCCGAACCGGCAGGTGACCCGCAGTGCAAGCCGGCAACTGAAGGAGGGGAATCATGAAACAATTACTGATCCTCAGCGGCAAAGGCGGCACCGGTAAAACCACCGTCGCGAGCGCTTTCATTCGCCTCTCCGCGGCTCGCGCCTATGCGGACTGCGACGTTGACGCGCCCAACCTGCATCTGGTCGCCGGCTGGGAAACGCCGCCGGAGACCGCCGACTATTTCGGTCTGGGCAAGGCGAAGATTGACGGCGATATGTGCATCGGTTGCGATCTTTGCCGTCAGCACTGCCGCTTCGGGGCGATTGACGAGAACGACGGCGAATATACCGTTAATTCATTCGCCTGTGAAGGTTGCGGGGTCTGCGAACATGTCTGTCCGGCGGGAGCGGCCGCGATAGTGCCGTCGGTTGACGGCGAGTTGAGGCTCTTCGTCGACGACGAGATCGACGGCGCGGTCGATTGCGCAACCTGCGGCGAAGCCGACGGCGGAGCCGATTTCGTGGCCGACGCCAAGGTTTTTTCGACGGCTCAGCTTAAAATGGGTAGCGGCAACTCCGGGCTGCTCGTCACGGAAGTAAAAAAGCGCATGAAGGAGCGGTCGACGGCCGACTTTTCCATTATTGACGGTTCGCCCGGCATCGGCTGCCCCGTGATTGCTTCGCTCAGCGGTGTGGATATGGTTCTGATCGTTGCCGAGCCGTCCGTGTCCGGCATCAGTGACATGGAGCGCATAATCCATACGGCGGCGCGATTCGGAACTACCATCGCCGTCTGCATCAACAAATACGATACCAACCTCGAGAAGACGGAAGAGATCGAGTGGTATTGCCGCGAGCACGGACTGCCTTTCGTCGGGAGAATTCCCTTTGACCCGCGGGCCGTCAAAGCGACCAACAGCGGCGTGAGTATTATCGATATCGACTGCGTATCCGGAGCGGCAACCAAAGAGGTCTACGAACGGACTATGGCCTTGCTGTAAAATTGCCCGTAGAACAAACTGGACATTAGGCCGAATGAAACGGCCAAAATAACAATAAAGAGAAAAAGCAGCCTCGAAACCGAAATAATAGAGAAAAAGGCGGCGACGAGGCAGGCAGAAAGAATAAAAAAGACGGCATCAAGGCCGAAAAAACAGAAAGAGGAAAATACATGTTTAAAATTGCCGTGGCAAGCGATAATGAGATGGTTGCCGAACATTTCGGTCATTGTGAGGAGTTTAAGATCTTCGTTGCCGAAGGCGGAAAAGTCGTGCGCACCGAAGACGTGGCGAACCCAGGACATCGACCGGGATTTCTGCCGAACTTCCTTGCCGACCGGGGTGTCAACGTGATTATCAGCGGCGGGATGGGCGGCGCGGCCGTCGAGCTTTTCAACTCAAAGAATATCGAGGTGATTATCGGCGCCGAAGGCAGTGCCGAGGCTACCGCGACAGCGTATCTGCGCGGGGATCTCAAGTCCACCGGCTCCGTCTGTCATGAGCACGGGAGGTGACGGATAGTGGCCAGACCGATGAAACGGCGCAGGGTTTGCAGCCTGCCGGATATCAATCGTTTTGGGCCGCTCGACGCACCCGTGTCGCCGGGCGATCAGATCGACATGACGGTCGACGAGTACGAGGCAATCAGGCTCATCGATTTGGAAAGCTTTACTCAGGAAGAGTGCGCGCAACAGATGAACATCGCCCGTAGTACCGTCCAGGGTATTTATGTCGAGGCCCGGCGCAAGCTGGCCGACGCGCTGGTGAACGGGAAGCTGTTGTTGATTCAGGGCGGTCAGTTCCGCCTCTGTGACGGAACAGGCGACGGTTTCGGTGAAGGCTGCGGGCGCGGTTGCCGCAGACGGCGACGCGGTGAAGGCGGTGGCGGCAGAGGAGGGCGCGACCGCGGCCGCGGTTGGTAGAGGCTGTGCGGCGGAGACAGCGGCTGTTGGTAGGGAACGTGCAACAGAGCCGGCGCCGATGCTGTTTCGGCAATTTTGCAGGTCACGTCCCATCGGAGGTCGTTTCCGGAGCCGGTGCCGGGACGTTAGTTGCAAAATTGCCGAAAGAGAATTGTGATAGAATGATATAACAATGGTTTCCCGGTATTTTCGCCACTTTTTTCGGCAATTTTACAGTTTGTTCAGGTAAGGGGAATTAGGCTGCGACCTCAGTCTACAAAATCACGAAGTTGCCGAAAGCCTAGCAAGAGCGGCGGGACGCAACCTGCAAAATTGCCGAAAAGGGAGCACCTAAAAAAGTAAGTGCAGAGTGCAGACTAGAAAAAACCAGCTCACTGTCTTATCATGACAGAGGTTAAAATAAGCCTGCGTCTCTCGAGCTTCCGAGAGCAGCGCATATACGGAAAGGGAGACTACAATATTATGGGAGTTAAGTTGGATTGTAAGAATCGCCTCGCTAGCGAGGTTCGCTTCCTGCTCGAGCAGCCGATCGTAAAGAATCAGATCGTCTTTTATGGCGACTCA